>DATHSI010000226.1:0-5404 GCA_035464315.1 Candidatus Sulfomarinibacteraceae bacterium | reverse complement strand
GTATAGCGCTCAGGGCGCCGTTCCACCAGGACGGTGGCAATGGTGCGGGCAAACACGCGCACATCGTCGAAGGGCATTGTCGGCTGTACCGGGACAACAACGTGCAGACCTTTGGACCCTGTTGTCATCACAAATGGAACTAGATCCAGCGCCACAAGAGTCTCTCTCAAGTCCAGCGCTGCCTGGCGAACGACTGTGAAATTATCGCCCGGCGGATCCAGGTCAAAGATCAGCTTATCCGGATGGCGCACGTGGGCCACGGTAGAAAGCCAGACGTGCGGCGTGATGCACGATTGATTGGCCAGATAGACCAGAGTTTCCACGTTATCGCAGGTGATTTGGGGCTGGGCGGCGCCATCTTCTTCAACCATGATTTCCACACGCCGAATCCACTTTGGAAAATAATCAGGCGCCTCTTTCTGATAGAAACCAGGCTCGTCGATGCCCTCAGGAAAACGATGCATTGTCAGGGGCCGCTCTTCCATGTGCGGGAGCATCACTGGGCCCATACGACGATAATAGTCAATAACGTCGGCCTTGGTCAGGCCCGGATCTGGAAAGAGAATTCGCTCCAGGCTACTGAGCTGGATTGTGCGCGAACCTACCGCTATTTCGCTGCTCACCAGACGCTACTCCCGGCTGTGGAGCGCTTCACGCACGGCTGCTACTACGTGCTCGGGCATGAGCCCGTACTTCCGTAGCAGCTCCTGCGGTTGGCCCGATTCGGCGTAGGTGTTGTCGATGCCCACAAATCGCATGGGCACCGGGTGGTGCTGTACAACGGCCCGGGCCACGGCGGCGCCAAGTCCACCGTCCAGGACATGCTCTTCGACAGTAACAATGGCGCGAGTTTCGCGGGCCGCCTCGGCCAGCGCCTCTTCGTCCAGCGGTTTGATGGTATGCATGTCGAGCACGCGGGCCCCGATACCCTCGTCCGTCAGCTTCGCCGCGGCTTCCAGAGCCACAGCCACCATCAAGCCACAGGCCACAATCGTCACGTCGCCCCCATCTCGCAACCGGTTCGCCGTGCCAATTTCAAATACCGCCCCCTCATCATAAGCCAGCGGGGCGCTGGAGCGGCCCGTCCGCATATAGACTGGTCCTGCCATCTCAAACATGGCTCGCGTCAGCGCAGCGGTGGCAATGGCGTCAGCCGGCGCCAGCACAGTAAAGCCGGGCAAGGAAGCCGCGAGGGCAATGTCCTCAATGCCCATTTGACTGGGTCCATCTTCGCCAATGCTAATACCGCTATGCGAGCCGACCAGTTTCACATTGAGGCGGGGAAACGCAATGCTCATGCGAATCTGATCATAGGCATTACCCAACAGAAAGATGGCGAAGCTGGACGCCAGCGCATCTTTTCCGGAAGCAGCCAGCCCGCTGGCCACTCCTATCAGGTTGCTCTCGGCAATGCCCACGTTGAAGAACCGATCGGGAAAAGCCTTGCCGAAATACTGCGTCCGTGTCGAATTGCCCACGTCGCCGTCGACGACGACGATGTTTGGATTTTCTGCACCCAGCTCCTTCAATACCTCGCCGAACGCGTTGCGCGTTGGCGCACCATACTCAAGTCCAATGCTCTTGCCAATATCCATAGCTTTGTCCTCAAAACGTTATGTTCGGAAGCAACCTACCACATCACACAAAGCGTCAGGCTTGCCTGTACATTCCCTGCAGTTCGCGCAACGCTACTTCCAGCTCCGATTCTGAAAGCGGCTCTCCGTGTCGGCGGTTGACGTCATCCTGCTCGAATGGCGACAGGCCCTTTCCTTTTTTCGTGTGGGCCACGATGAGTTGTGGCTTCCCAGACACATCCTGCACCTCTCTCAATGTTTGCAACACGGCCTCAATGTCGTGCCCATTTACTTCGTCGACGTGCCAACCGAAGGCTCGCCATTTGTCGGCGATTGGATACAGACCGGTCATCACCCTGGAAACCGGTCCAGTCTGCTGAAATTCATTGTAATCCAGGATAGCAGTCAGGTTGTCCACTTCATATTTGTGAGCCGCCATCGCAGCTTCCCAGACCTGGCCCTGGTTGGCCTCGCCGTCGCCAATCATCACGTAGACTCGAAAGCGATTATCACCCAGGCGCGCTGCCAGTGCATGGCCTAGCCCGATCGAAAGCCCCTGACCAAGCGAGCCCGTGGATGCTTCAATGCCAGGCAGAACGCGCATATTGGGGTGGCCCTCCAAAGGGCTGCCTAACTCGCGGAGCTCAGCCAGAAGATCCACGTCGAAGTATCCGGCTTCAGCAAGGATGGCATACAAAGCAGGCGCTCCATGGCCTTTACTGAGGATAAAGCGGTCCCGGTGTTGCCAATCAGGGTTTGTAGGGTCGTAGCGCAAGATACCGCCAAAGTAGAGCGCTACCAGTACGTCAATGGCTGACAGGGAACTGGAGGGATGACCAGAACCCGCATCCGTTGTCATCTGCAATATCTGTCGACTTAACTTCCACGCTGTGCTGCGCAGTTCCTCAGTCGAACGAATCTCTACTTGTGATCTAATATGCATGTTGGCTTTTTCCTTCACAACTGACTACTAACGTTCGAAGTTCTCAGGGCGTGGAGCGAGGGTCACCGACACTTGCTCCCGCTGGCCATTGCGTACGATCGTCAACTCGAGCGTATCGCCTGGATTACTGAAGGCGACCATGGTCAGCAACTGGTCGTAGCTTTCGACTGGCTCACCATTCACTTCGACGATCACATCGTCGCCCCGTATTCCGGCGCCTGCAGCCGGGCCGCCAGGAACAGCCTCTACGATATAGGCGCCGCGCTGCGATTCAAGGTTCAGCTCACGCATCAGCGAGAGATTGACAGAATCACCCCTGACGCCCAGCCATGGCCAGCTGTATGTCCCCTGCTCAATCAACACGGGCGCCACGCGACGCACCACGTTCGAGGGAATGGCAAAACCAACGCCGGCATTGGCTGCCACCCCCGCTTGCGTGCGGATCTGCGCATTGACGCCGATTACCTCTCCCGCCAGATTCAGAAGCGGCCCGCCGGAGTTACCCGGATTAATCGCTGCATCTGTCTGAATGGCCTCAGGAATTGAAAACGGGGTAACGCCAGAGGGTATAACGCGCCCGACAGCACTGACGATACCCAGGCTCATACTCCCGCCTAGGCTAAACGGGTTACCGATGGCCAGGACCCATTGTCCGGTTTGAACGGCGCTGGAGTCAGCCAGCGGCAACGGATGAACGCTATCCGGCATCTCTTCCACGCGAATGACAGCAAGGTCGCTGTCCTCGTCGCGCCCAACAACGGTCGCTTCGACTTCGGTTCCTTCGTAAAAGACCACCGAAATTCCAGAGGCGCCGGCGACGACGTGGTTGTTTGTCACAATGTGGCCCTGCTCATCCAGAATAAAACCGGAACCGGCGCCTTGCCCGCCAAAGCCACGGTCTATGAAAATCTGAATGTTCACCACACCGGGATTCAGTTCATTGTACAGTTCGGTGAGTACCGACTCCTGCTCTGCCTGCCGCGCATTCTGGGGGAAAATGGAAGGTGCTGCTAACGCTTCTCCCTGGTCGCGGGCCGCTATCGTCGGAATCGGTTCCTGGGTTGTTGCCGGCAGAGCTTCTACCGCGGCCTGTGTCTCCAGAGCGTCCGGCGCTACGGTTGCTGCCTGTTGCCGCTCTGGAAATACTTCGCTGCGCACACTCGTAATCAAGCCCAAGGGTAGCAGCAATAAGACGCAAGCCATTGTCGCAACGAAGATCCCTATCAACGCGCAGCCGCCACCGGCGACTGCGACTCTTCGATCATTCATGACACGCTCCTTAAGATTCTGTCGTTTTGTTTACGGTGCGGTTTGAGCGTTACTTGTGATCATGCCGAATATGCTGTTGCTTGTCACGTCCGCCCGACACCGCTCTTATCCAAATGCAACGTCCAGGACCATCATCACCGTAAAGCCCAGCATGGCTCCCATTGTAGCCAGGTCCGCGTTCCCTTCGCGGTGCGCTTCGGGAATGAGATCTTCGACCACAACAAAAATCATGGCGCCTGCCGCGAATGCCAGAGCATAGGGCAGGATGGCGCGCGAAACAGTCACGGCCAATGCGCCCAGGACGCCGGCGATCGGCTCCACAATGCCTGACAGTTGCCCGTACCAAAAGCTGCGCATTCTGGACGCGCCTGCAGCGTGCAGAGGCATGGAAACGGCCATTGCTTCTGGGAAGTTCTGAATTCCAATGCCAATAGCCAACGCTACTGCCCCAGCCACAGTTGCCTCCGGAATCCCGGCCGCGGCAGCCCCAAATGCTACACCAACCGCCAGCCCCTCGGGTACATTGTGCAACGTGATTGCCAGCACGAGCAGAGTCGTGCGCTCCCACGTCGTCTGTACGCCCTCTCGATCGCCATTGTCTGCCCTTATGTGCAGGTGCGGCAAAATCATGTCCATACCACGCAAACTGATCCCGCCCACTAAGAAACCGGCGGCAGCCGGTATATAGGCAGGCAGTGGACCCTGCTCCGCCATGCTGAGAGCGGGTTCCAATAGTGACCAATAGCTGGCGGCGATCATCACGCCTGCCGCGAAGCCAAGCATTGTGTCTAGTAGCTTGCGGTCGAAAGTCCTTCTCAGGAAAATGGTCGCGGCGCCCGCCGCCGTTAGCCCCCAGGTAAAGAGAGTTCCAATCAAGGCCTGCTGGACCGGGGAAAATTGCGCAATGAACTCGATCATATTCTTTCCGTGGTCGTCAGATGGCACGGTGCAATCGCGGTCAGTGGCGCAAGACGTCGACCACGTTACGCATGGTAGATGGTGACCCGCTGGCTACCCGACGGCCCCCATTCTCCTGACTATTATAGCCTTATTTGCTCTGGATCACGACTCACCCCCACGGAGACAACATCTTATTCACCGGCCTCATGTTCGAGTATGGCAGTTAGAATAGTCAGACAGTGTCGTCCTCCTGAGCTTCCGGCGAGGCAAGGCCATGCCGCAGCGCATACAGTACCGCCTCAACTCGGGTTTCAACAGTGAGCTTGGCAAAAATGCTGCTGACGTGGTTTTTCACCGTTTGCTCTGTAATAAAGAGCTCTTCGCCAATCCGCTTGTTGGTATAACCGCGAGCCATCGCCCGCAAGACGTCGATTTCACGTTCCGTCAGCAACGTTCTTGGCTCTTGCTGGCGATTACGCACCGATTCCACGAGCAGGTTGGCGACGCGAGGAGATACCCACTCGCCGCCACCGGCAACCGTGCGTATCGCCCGAACCAGCATATCTGAGACGTCGTCCTTCAGAACGTAGCCATCGGCTCCCGCTTTCAACAGCCCGACCACATAATCGCGGCGATCATAAGCGGAGAGAACCAGGATGCGCATTTCCGGGAATTTCTCTCTGAGACGGCGCGTGCTGTCGATCACATCCACTTCATG
>DATHSI010000225.1:0-29016 GCA_035464315.1 Candidatus Sulfomarinibacteraceae bacterium | reverse complement strand
CAGCCGCGCCGCGCGACGACGCGTTCGTTTCCTAGTGGGTGTCGCTCGCTGTGGCGGGGGGGATGTTGTGATTGTGGCGGAAAAGGTTGGTGGGATCGTAGCGGTTTTTGATAGCCACGAGCCGCTCCCAGGTGTCGCCGGGATAGGCGCGGCGCACATGCTCCGGGCCATCAGCGGCGAGGAAGTTGACATAGGCCGCGGATTGTCCCTGTTGCAGGGCAGCAGCGAGGGTGTCCACCCAGGCCCGGTGTTGCGCGACTTCTGCGGGGTGCTCGTACATGGCCACGACGTTGGCCATGATGCGCCGGTCGCGGTGGGCGAAGGCGGTGGCCGCGGCCGGCACGCGGGCCATGGCGCCGCCCAGCACGCGCAATTGCACCATGGACATGGGAGCCGTGGACGCCGCCAGATGCTCGATGATGGTCCCGGCCTGTTCGACGCCTACGTGATCTATAAACAGATTGCGGCCGGCAATGGTGGGGTGGAAATCTTCTTCATCGGGCAGGAACATCTGTGGATAGGGTATGGGGCGCACCATATCGGCCAGTGGTGTGGCCAGGGCGCGGAAAGGCGCGATGGCCTTCTCGCCGGCCTGGGGCTCGCCAGCATAGCATAACAGGGAAAAAATGATGAGCTTGCCGTGATGCTCCTGCGGAATGAAAGGCATGGGCGGCGCGAAGGCAATGTTGGCGATGGTGGTCAATTCGTCGGGCGCGGCCTGGGCCTCGGCGACGAAGGCGGCAACGCGCTCGGGTGTTGCGGGCAAGATGAGCATGCCGCCGACAACGGTCTCGACTTCGTGGAGGCGGAACTTGAAGCGGGTGGCGATGCCAAAGTTGCCGCCGCCGCCGCGAATGGCCCAGAATAAATCGGGGTGCGTTTCGGCGTCGGCGCGCCGTATCTGGCCATCGGCGGTTACAATCTCGGCGGCCAGCAGGTCGTCGATGGTCATTCCATATTTGCGCAGGAGGAAGCCGATACCGCCGCCAAGGGTGATGCCGCCGATGCCTACGGTCCCGGCGTCGCCAAAACCGGTGGCCAGGCCATGTTCGGCGGCGGCGATGGTGTACTCGCCGGTGGTCAGGCCGGTTTCGGCCCACGCCATGCGCCGGGCCACGTCGATTTCCAGCCTCTTCATCTGTGACAGGTCGAGCATGATGCCGCCGTCGGCGACGCTGTGGCCGAGCAGGCTGTGGCCGCCGCTACGAATGGACAGCTCCAGGCCGGCCTCCCGCGCCAGGGCTACAATGCGAGAAACGTCTGTGGCGTCCGCGACGCGGGCAACGGCCAGCGGGCGGCGGTCGACGGCGCCGTAAAAGGTCGTGCGCACCGTATCATAGCGCGCGTCGTCTGGCATGATCAGTTGCCCGTTGAGCGTAGCGCGCAGCTCTGGGAGAGCGCTGCTTATACCAACTGCAATCGTCTCATTTTCAAGTGTCATTTTTATGTCCTCATCGTCTATCCGGTCAGGCGTCTAATTGTAAAGGATATAACCGCCGCCAGAATGGGTCTTTAGGCGGAAAACGACCCGAACGAGGGACAGGGATGGCACCTGTCCCTCTGTTCAGGCCGGCCGTGGATGGGATCCGCTCTGTCAGTCGCGCCGGATCATGGGCAGGAGCAGCCTGAATCCAGACGTTTCGACGGTGACGACGAGGGTGTCGCTGCCCACGCCACCATCATCGTCGGTTACCGTCAGGGTGACGGTGTAGACGCCGGCGTCGTCGTAGACGTGTACGGGCGTCAGCGTGCCGGCGGCCCCGCTGCCGTCGCCAAAGTCCCACTCGATGGAGTGCGTGTCCAGTACGCCGGGGTCGGTGAAGGACCCTTCGAAGTGGACCGGGACGCCGCCATCTACGGTCTGGTCGGGGCCGGCATCGACCGTGGGAGCGACGTTGAGCACAGTGACTATCAGGGAGTCGCTGGCGCTGAGGCCCACGTCGTCGGTGACGGTCAGGGTGACCAGATAGTCGCCGTCGTCGGCGTAGGTGTGGGTGGGATTGAACGAACCGCTGGCGGTCGCGCCGTCGCCGAAGTCCCAGCTGATTTCCAGCGTTGCCCCTTCGGGATCCTCGCCGCTGCCGGCGAAGGCAACGAGCTGGCCCTCGTTGACGGTCTGGTCAGGCCCGGCGTTGGCTGTGGGCGGCTCGCTGGTGGAGAGCACCGTCAGCGTGGCGGTGGCCGAGTCGCTGCCGGCGCCGGCCGTGGCCGTTGCCAGGATGGTGTGGGTTCCCACGGAGCTGGCATGCACGGTCACGGGGATCTGGGCGGTGGTTTTGGCGGGGATGGGGATGGCGTCCACAGGTAACTGACCACTGAGTGCGGGCATATCCAGATCCAGGTGGTGCGTGGCGCTGACGTTGCCGGTGTTGGTAATTACCAGCAGGAAGTCGGCGGTGAAGGTGTCGGTCACCGTCTGGCTGGGCGGGCGCCAGGCGACTTCAAGCGCCTCGTAGGCTTCGAAGGTAACGCTGACGATAGCTTCGGCGTGCACGCGGTCATCGCCCTGCGACGTGGCGGCGACTGAGAAGGGATAGGTGGTAGGCAGGGCGAAGTCGAAGGGGCCGGCTGTGAGTTGTACGGTGGTCGATTGGCCGGGGTCCAGGGCGACAGGATTGGCCGAGAAGGCGCTGCTGGGGCCCACGATGCCGCTGGCGTTGAGGTCGAAGCTGTCGGCCACGACGCCGGTGTTGGTCACGGTCACCTGCCACACGCCGCTATCCACCGGCTGCATGGTTGCGCTGGCGGGCTCCACCTGCACCTGAACGCCGTACTCCAGCACCTCAACCGTGGCATTGGCAGTGGCGCTAATGGCGGGTTGCGCCTGGGACGTGGCAGTGGCGCTGATGGCGTAAACGCCGGGCGCGGCGTCGGCCGGGGGCGTGGTGGCTAGATCCAGCGCGGCGCTGTTGAATACGTACGGCGGCAGCGCGATGCTGCCGGCTGTGGCGCCGTTGGCCTGTAGCGTGTAGGTCCAGCCGTCGGGGAGATCGAGGGCCAGATCGTAGGCGTCGGCGATGCCGCCCAGATTGGTTACCGTCATGGCGAGCAGGGCCGTGGAACCGGGACCGGTCACGGCCGGATCGGGCGACAGCGTCAGGCCAACGCTGGCGTCCCCGATGGCCCGCAGCAGGGCAGTGGCGCTGGCGGCGGCGTGGGCGCCGGCGGCGTGCACGGTGAAGGGGTGGACGCCGTTGTTGGCGGCGCTGACCTGTATGGGCAGGGCCACGCTATCATTGGCGGGTACGGTGACCTGTGGGGGTATTGTGACCTGCGGCTGACCGCTTGCCGCCAGATCGAAGGTGCGCTCCTCGTCTTCGTGGTTGGTGAGAGAGAGGGTGTAGGTGACGGGCTCGCCGATAGGCGTTGTCTGTTCCGCGGGGGTGATGGCGATGTCAAGGGCGTGGACTACGGTCAGAATGGCCCCGGCCTGGTCGCGCCCGCCGCTCTCGTTTTCGACGAAGAGGGCGAAGGGGTACGTGTCCGGCTCGGCCGTGACGGAGGTGGTGACCGTCATCTCTAGCGTGACGGTGCTGTTGGGGTCCATAGCCACTGTCTCGGGCAAGCCGGACCATCCTTCGGGCAGGCCGCTGATGTCGAGTGTGTAGGTGTCGGCGCTGCCGGCGGGATTGGTGAGGGTCACGGTGTAGACCGCCGTGCCGCCGGCGCCCACCGTCTGTACGTCAGGGTCGATGGCCACGATGTGCGGGGCCGTGACGTAGAGCGGCGGCAGGTTCAGCGAGTTCCAGCCGGAGGGCAGGCGGTAGGCGATATCGGTGCCCTGGTTGACCTGGCGGGATTCGCCGGGCTGCATGCCGGCCAGCTCGCTATCGAAGCTGATGGAATTGTCCGGAGCATGCGACTGTAGCTGGTACTCCCAGTAGTAGTCGGGGGGCGCGCCACCGGGCGGGCTGGAGAAGGTGTCGGTCAGCACGGTCACGCCGTCCAGGCCCACGGTGTGCGTCACTTCGATGCGGTAGGCGGGCGCGGGATCGCGGTCTGGCGTCTGGGTGCGATAGGTGTTGTGCAGGTCCCAACTGTTGGGTTCCTGGAAGGGCACGCTCCAGTCGTCGTTGATGTTGGTCACGTGGTAGTTGTGCTGGTTCCACATGGGCCGCGAGTCGATCCAGTGGCCCTCATGGCTGATGACGAAGATGCCATTGCGCCCTGCGGTGACCACGTCGGCCACGCCGTCACCGTCCACATCGCCCAGGGCCGGATAGTCGATAATCGTCCCCGACGCGGTCACGGGCTCGTTGAACAGACGCTTACCGTCGCCGCGGATGATCAGGAAGCCGTCCTGAGCGCCGTTCCACAGGATCTCCCACACGCCGTCGCCGTCGAGATCCTGGGCAGCCACGCCGGAAGCCGAGGCAGTATTGTCACCTACCAACTGTTCCCACACCAGCGATCCGTCGGTCCTGAGGACCATCAGATTGTGATTGGAGCCGACAGCCGAGGCGGTAATCAGGTTCATCTCCCCGTCGCCGGTGACGTCGGCGACCGTCACGGGGCTGGGTCGCCAGTGGCTCGTGTTGCCCGTGTAGTAGGACCACAACCGATCACCGTCGGCTTTCAGGGCGTCGATGTAGTGCCCCCAGTTGACGATGATCTCGGGCGCGCCGTCGCCCGTGATGTCAGCCACGGCCGGCGCGCCGAAGGCTGCAAGACCGGAGTGTGTCTGGTCCAGGGTGTAGCTCCACGCTTCGCTGAGGCCGTCAAGCGCATCGAATTCGTAGACGGTCAGCGTGCGGTCGATGGCCACGATGATGTCCAGCGAGCCGTCACCCGTGATATCGGCGAGGACCGGCACGGTGGGACGTGTGCTGTTAATCGGTACGCTGTCCAGGATCGTGCCCTCGTGATCCAGCACGTAGAGGCCGTTTCCGGAGCCGGCGATGACGATTTCGGGATACAGGTCGTCGTCCAGATTGCCGACGGTTGGCCCGCCCCAGCCGTAAATGCCGCCGCTGTCGCCCCAATGGGAGTAGGCGGCTTCCTGCTCCCAAAGCAGCGTGCCGTCGTGGCGGAAGGCGAAGGCGCCGTTGTAGCCGGCGACGATGATTTCGGCGGCGCCGTCGCCGGTGAGGTCGACGAGGGCCGGTTCGGCGGCGGGGCCGGGCAGATCGCTGTACCAGATGATGGGAGTGCCGTCGCCGGCGTCGGCGCCGTCGCCGCGGTAGACGTACAGCCGGCCGTTGCGCGCGGGCGCCACCAGCTCCACGATGCCATCTCCCTGGAGGTCGCCCAGGGCGATGCTGCTGAGGAAGCCGGTGCCGTAATCCGGGTCCAACTCTTCCTTGGCGGAGTCGTCGTGCCACTTGATTTGCGGCGTGTAGCTGTAGAAGCCGTCGGGGTTGACCTCGAAGGCGTCGACACGCCCGCCGGTGTAGGTGAGTACCTGCACAACGTGGGGGCCTTCACCCAGGTCGGGGAAATGCAGCGCGTAGGGCTGGTTGGAGTACTCGGCGGTCATGTCGAATTCGCCGTAGCTCTGCCCGTCGATGGAGATGTGCAGACTGGAGTTGGCGCGGTTGAAGCCCAGGACGGTCAGATCGTTGCCGACGAACGTGAACCACAGGTTAGGATGAAAATTGTAGATGCCACCGGTCAGATACGTACCGCCGTGGGCGTACTGGTTCTCGACCTCCGTCCACCAGTCTTTGTAGGAGAAATGGAAACGGGCGCTGTCGTCGAGATCGGCGTCGTACCAGCCGTCGTCGATGGTTTGCCCGTCCCAAATGTCGATGTAGTCGGGGCGCACCGTGCCGCTGACCACTACTACCTCAATGGTGTGGGCGCCCGGGCCCAGGTCGTCATAGTAGATGCTGGTGACGCCGCCGGGGCCGCCGGATGTATCGAACTGGCCACGGGAGACGCCGTCGATGAAGATTTCGGCCACGCCGGTGCTGCCTGTGCTGTGGAAGCCGACGCCAACCCAGGGGCCTTCAAAGTCCAGGGAGAGCGTATTGCCGGCTGTGCCGGTGGTGGCGTAGTAGCGACCGCTGGTTTCGTTTAGAGTGGTGCCCGTATTCCAGTTCGGAGGCATCTGGCGGAAGGGATAACCGTCGTAGCGCAGGTCAGGATGATCTTCCTCCAGGCGGATGACGCCGACCGGCGCCGGTGGATCGTAATGTTCTAGGGTCGAGGGCGTGATGAAGGCGTCGAAGGTGACGTTGCCGCGGTAGCGGCGCACCTCAAGGACGTGTGCGCCTGCGCCCAGGCCGTCGAAGGAGAAGGAGCGCGGTCCGCCGCCCACACGGTTGGTGTGGAACAGGCCCTGCGAGACGCCGTCGATTTTTAGCTCGATACGGTCGTAGTTCTTGTGGGTCCAGACCTGGGCTGTGACGGAATCGCCCGTGAAGGGGAACCAGGCGGTGCTGTTACTGTTGCCGCTGTTGGCGAAGCTGCCGCCGCTGGCGTCGTCGTTGGTCGACTGCGACCAGCCGTTGCTGGTGAAGATGCGCTCGTCGGTTTCTTCGAAGATACCCTCGGCGAGAGGGTCGCCGTCCCAGACGTCGAAGTAATCAAGGTAAATCTGGCTGTTCAAGGCGATGGGATTCCCTTCACCCGTCACCGTGATGGTGATGGTATGCGAACCCGGATCAAGGTCCTTAAAGTAGAAACTTTCCGTGTTGGCGAAGCGGGTATAGAGGTCGGCTTCGGCGACGACGTCTCCGTCAATGGCGATTTCAGCGATGCCGCTGAAGCGGTTGGTGACAAAACCGACGCCGATCCACGTTCCCTCAAAGTCGAAGCTGATGGTGTCGCCGCCAGTTGCCGAGTTAATATACTGGCCGTCGCTGGCGCGGGTGCCGTTTGTACCGCCGGTGCGTGACCAGGTGCGCGAGGTCTCGATGTAGGGTACGCCGTTGTAGCGGATGGCGTGATGGTCTTCTTCGTAGCGGGTGACGCCGGTCACCGGCGGGTTGGGGTCGGTGAATGGCGCCTGGCCCGGCGTCTCCAGTGCGTCAAGTGTGGCGACGCCGCGATAGCTGCTGACCTGCAGGAGGTGCGGGCCGGGGCCGAAGCCCTCATAGGAGTAGGTGCGGACCACAGGGTCGGGGTTGTATAGGTCTACGGTGTCCAGATATTGGCCGTCGACGTACAGGCGCGCTTTGTTGCCGTTGCTGTAGGCGATGGCGTGATAGCTGAAGCTGTCGCCGTCGAAGGGGAACCAGGCCGTGGCGCTGCTGCTGCGCACGTAATCACCGCCGCTGGCGTTGGCGTCACTCTGTGTGTTCCAACTGGGACTGAGCAGGACGCGGGGGTCGTCTTGTTCGAAATAACCGTCGCCCAGCGGTTGGCCGTCCCAGACGTCCACGTAGTCCAGTTCCAGGCGCTGGCGCAGAGAGTAGGGATTGTTGCCGGCCTGGACGGTCATGGTGACGGTGTGCGGCGCGTCATCCAGGCCGTCGATGACGACGCTGAAGGGGATGTTGTCTTCGATGCGGTAGAGGTCGACGATGCCGTGGCTGTCGCCGTCGACGACGATTTCGACGTGACCGCCCGAACGGCTGCCCACAAAACCGATGTTGAGCCACGTGCCGTTGAAGTCCAGAACCGCTGTATCTCCGGCGGCGCCGCTGCGTGCGTAGCCGCCGTCGCTGGCGCTGGACAGGTTGACGGAGCTCCAGGAACCGTTGAGTGTCAGCGCGGGATCGTCTTGCTCATAGCGCGTGAAGGCGCCGTTGATGGTCAGCGCCATGGTCTGCGGGTCGCTGAGAGAGGCGTGGGGCGCCGGTTGCAGGGTTTCTTCGTCCTCGTCAGCGGTATCGTCGTCCAAGGGCTCGACGTTCTCTGCGTCCGCTTCCACATGGTCGGCGTCTGCCGGGTCGTCGGGTCCGGTTTCGCTGTCAAAGGTCAGAGGAACGTTGATTTCCTCTTTCTCCTGCGCCGACAGCTCCCCGGACTGGGCAACGTCCCAGAAGGGCGCGTCGTAGATACTGCTCATGTCCTCCTGTCCCAGAGACTGGCCCTCTGGTTCTGGTTCCTGCGCCTCGAGGTCGCTTTCGGTGGTGATCACGGTGGTGACGGTGACCGTGCCCGGCGCGACTTCGGTGGGGAAGACGGCGTGCCCGGCGGTGACCGACTGGCCCACGCCAAACTGACCATAGCCGTAGCCGTCGAAAATGGGTTGGAGGGTCTCGTCGAGGAGATCGACGGTGATGGTGTAGACGCCGGCATCCCAGTTGCTGGTCTCCACGATGTCCAGGTCGTAGGTGCGCGCCGAACCGCCGAGGATGGTGACAGGCAGGTCGGCGTTGTAGTGGGTGCCGCCGTCGGGGCCGGTGATCGTAGTGCGGGCGATGGCCGGTTGCACAACATTGGCCACGTTGGCCACAGTAGCGCGCACCGTGGTCAAGCTGGTACCGCTCTCCACGAAGGGCGGATCGGCGCTGACCGAGGTGAGTTGCAGGAAGCGGTCCACGACGTTGAGGCGGGCGGTGGCCTGGGCCTCGATGCCGTCCAGCGTGACGTCTGGGCCAACGGCTTCGGCGGCAGCCGTCAGGGTATAGAGACCGCTATCGTTTTCGCTGACGGCTGCCTCATAGACATAGCTGTCTCCAGGTGCGATAGTCTCCTGGAAGGCGATGGGACCGTCGGGCAGGTCGACGTTGACGTCATAGGTTGTGCTCTCGATGCCCCGATTCTCGATGACGAGAGAGTAGGTTACGGGCTGGCCGGGCAGGGCGGCATCGTAGCCGGGCGCCCAACGCAGCGCCAGGTTGTGCTGGGTAATTTCGCAAACCTCGGCAGTCAGATCGGAGACGGCGGGACCGATAGCCGCCAGGGCGTCGGCGATGCCTGCTTCATCCTCCTGGGTTGCCAGATCGCCGGCGATGTCTTCCAGAGCGCCCGCGGTTGTGACCAGCGGCGACACGGCGGCGCCGTGCCCGGCTACGCTCTGCAAGGAGGCCACGACCTGATCGCGCAGGGCCAGATGACAGTTACCGGTGGCGCAGGCGGTCTGGAGCTCGGCCATGTTCTGCGCCAGCGTTTCCAGGGCGGCGGCAAGCGCCGGCGCTTCCTGAATGCAGACCTGGTCCAGGGCTTCGAAGACGACGCCGGTGTCTTCGTTGACGATCTTTACGAAGGCGGCGACGGTCTGCGTGTAGACGGTGCCGGCGACGGGGCTGTCGAAGTAAACGGGGAAGGTCTGGCCCAGGGGCGCGTCGCCTACGTTAAGCGTCACCTGCTGCACATGGTCCTCACCGGGCGCGAGGTTGATGGGCGACTCCAGATCATCATCTGGCGCGACCAGGTCGCTGGGCGCGCGCCAGGAGAGGGGGAAGCTGCCGGCGGCGTTGCCCACGTTGGTCAGGGATAGGTCGAACGTGGTCGAGCTGTTGGGGCCGGTGTAGAGCAGCGGCGGCTCGGCCAGCACCATGCTGAAGGGCACCTCGGGCATGGTGAAGGTGGCGGAGTCCTGAGCATTCTGGCCGCTGTCGGAGGCGGCGTCCACGGTGATCTGGTGGCTGACGCCGGGCGCGGGCAGGTGGTCGGGGGCCACGTAGAGACCGATCTGGCCCACCTCGCCGGGTCCAAGGGCCAGGCTGGTCTGGGTAGCGCCAGGAGCGTTGCTTAACAGCGTCCAGCCCTGGGGCAGCCCGCTGACGGCGAGGTCGATGGTGCGCGGGCTGTTGGCTGTGTTGGTGACGTTGATGGTGTAAGCCGCGCCGGGTACCTGGGTCTGGCCGGTGTTGGTATCGGCGGGGACTGGGTTGTGGGGGTTGAGACTGGGCCCCATGGGCACGGTGAAGATGGGATCGGGCTGGAGGTCGAGTTGCAGGCCGTCGTGTTCGGCCACGGTTACGTTGTGAACGGCGGAGAGGGCCAGCGCCGGATAGTCCACGGATTGGGCCGTGACCAGGATGGCGTAGTCGCCGGCCGGCGCGCCCGCGGCTGCCTGGGCAGAGACCTGTCCGTTCTGGTCGAGGGAGAGGGCCCAGCCGGGCGGGCCGCTGACCGTGACGGTGTAGGCGCCGCTGAAGTTGGCCTCGAGATGGGTCTGGAAGGAGAAGGGGGATTGCGGAAGGGTGGCGCTGCCGGCAGGCGAGAGATTGAGGGTGAAGAAGTCGACGGTGTCCTCAAGCGCCACGTGGTCGGCTTCGCTGCCGGCGTCGGTGACGGTCAGGCTTTCGCTGTAGCCGGTGATGGCCAGGCCGTTGCTGACGTCCAGGGCCGCGCCGCCGCCGGTGGCCGTCCCTGTGGCGGGGCCGATGATCAGCGCGGCGTCGTCGTAATTGTGGTTGAGCGCGCCGGCGTAGCTAACAGCCAGCGCGGGGCCGGCGCCGGTGAATACCGCCTGCTGCTCAGTTTCGATGGTGAAGTCGCCAGTGTAGGTTTCGCCGTCGATGGTGACCGCGGCGTCCCGGAGGGCCAGCGTATAGTCGTCACCTGCCTGTATACGGGCGGTGACGTTGTGCCACGCGGCGCCGCCGCCCAGGCCACCAGGCGCGGCGGCGTAGCTGGCGGCGTCGCCGCTGCCTTCAACGGAGACGGTGACATCGCCCGCGGCTGTGGCTATTGCCGTCGCAGGGCCTTCGCCGGCCGGCGCGGCCTGCAGCGACCCGCTGCCCAAGGGGGCGCCGCCGGCGTCATAGAGCTGGCCCTGGCTGAGGGTCAGGCTATTGAAGTGGACGGCGTTATCGCCGGGCGTGCTCCAGTTGGCCTTGACGTCGCCGCTGTGGGCCACAAAAGCGCTGTCCAGGGTTGCCGAGAGCGGGCCAGGGTCATAGACGGCTGAAGCAGTGACCTGTTCCTGGACCTTGAAAGGAGGCGCATCGTCTGGGAGGTGGGCCATCCAGGCGCTGGGTATAGGCGGATCGCCGGCGACGAGTGAAGTCAGCATGGTCTCGGCCGCTTTCTGTCCCGCGCCGAAGAAGTCCAGAGGAAGGTCCGTCGCGGCGCCTACTGCGCCACTGGCGCAAGAGTACATGCCATAGGCGTCGCGCAGGAAGACGGTGGCCACGCAGGTGAGTGTGGTGCCGTAAGCGCCGATCCACCAGTTATAACTGTCCTGGTCAAATGTGCCGGGGCCGATGGCTTTGTCTACGTGGTTGGCCACAAAGCCCCAGGTGTAGGCTGTGAAGCCCAGCATGAAGTCCACCAGGGGGCCGCTCATGACCGTGATGGCTAAATTGGCAACATATCCCAGTGCAGCCAGATGCAGGCCGTTGTCCATGACGCCAATGGTTTCGCCCGTAATGGGATCGATTTCCCACCAGCCGGTCTGGTATTCACCGTCCAGAAGCACCTGTGCGTGGGGAACGTAAATGAACTTTCCGTCCAGGGCGGCGGCGGTAATGCGCGCTTTGCCCTCTTCAGAGATGTCCAGCCCGTCGAGCGTGTAGAGATTGGCCGCTTCGATGGCCACGGGGAAAATGTCCTGCTCGCGCGCGGCTTCGAAGAGGCGCGCGGTGGTTGTGGCGGGGGCGCCGAAGATGGTTTCCATCACCGCGCCTTCAATGCCCGATTCGATGACGCCGCGGGCGATGTTAAAGCCTACGGTAGCCTTCGCGTCCTGGCCGGGGTAGGCGATGGTACGCAGAGTGGTGCGGCGCAGGTCCAGCGAGAATTCGCCGCTTTCCTCGTCCGTCACCTGACTGCCGGCGATGACCAGGCGCGGCGTGTCGTAGTAGCTGCGCACGAAACTGCTGTGGTTCAGATCTTGCGCCACGCGGTCGGCCGTCTCGGCAAAGGAGAGGGTGATGTTGGATAGGAAACGGCTCATGTTGAGCTGGTAGCGCAGACGGATGGCGCGCAGTTCTTCTTCTTCCATGGGGCTGTACGTCTCCTGATCGCGCAGCTCCATGAGCCGCTGGCCGTCGGCGTTTATCTGTGGAATGTTATCCAGCGCCGCGGCCTGTGTCTGCTCCCGCGCAGAGGAGGGCACGAAGTGGGGCCAGAAGCCCAGGGATAGTATGTCAAACTCAGTGAAGAGGGCGGCGTCCTCGGCGGCGAATGCAAAATCGACGGTACCGCCCGTGATACGGTTTTCATAGCCGATACGGTCTTTGAGTTCGCGCTCGTAGCTATGGGTCTCGCCGTCTGGGGCGATCAGATCAATTTCGAGCCAGGCGCCGGTGAGCATGCGGGTGCCCAGCGGGAAGTTGGTGAAGAATTCCTGATAGGGATCGCCGAAGATGTCTGTGTCGCCTACCAGCAGATAGGGTGTGTAGGTGTGGATGACATTGGAGTAGGCCAGGCCGCCCTGGCTTTCGGTCTGCACGAGATGGGAGAAAGAGACTGGCCGGGCGGCGACTTCTACGACGTTAAGCGTGTGAGCGAAGGGGTAGGTGTAATTGAGGTGGCCGTTGCCCACGTTAAGCGGGTGGTAGTCTTCCACTTTCAGTTGCAGGGCGACCTTGTGGCGCACATCGTCGGGCAGCTCGGCGATGCGGTCGCTGCCGTCCCCGGCGGGCGTGGCGAAGCTGTCGCCGATGGCGGCGTTGGCGAAAGCGGGATCCATGTCTTGCCAGCCCTGACCGGGCAGATAGGCTTCTACCCACCAGTGATCGCTGGTTTCGGCCAGGAGTTGGGGGTCGTTGAGCGGGTCGCTGGCGACGGCGGCGTCGGGCATCTGGCCCACGTAGCGCGCCGGCTCGGGGAACATGCTGTCGATGAGGGTCTGGGCGCCGGCGGTGGACAGGGCGCCGTGACGGTAGCGGGCGGGAATACCGGCGGCGCGCAACATGGCGATGAGCAGGCTGGCCTGGTCGGCGCTGTTGCCCGCGCTGCTCCACAGGGTTCCCCGCGTGCCGCGCAATGAGCCTGTGTATGATTCGTAATCCAGGCTGCGCACGAAGGCAAAGAGAGCTTCGGGATCCTGGCCCAGCTCGCCAGCGCGGGCCAGCATGGCCTCGTCGTAGATGTCGGCGTCTACGGTCCACACCAGCCACTGGCTGAGGTTGGGCGCAACGACCATGGCGGGCGCCGTGGCGGCGGAGACGCCCCGTCCCTGGAGGAGGCCGTGGGCGCGGGCGCCGCTGTCGAGATCGCTAAAATCGCCGCTGGCGGCGGAGGCATTGAGGGTGAGCGTGGCCGTTTTGCTGGTGAGGGGCGGGATGTGGCCCAGGTTCCAGGCCAGGGTAGCCCCGTCGTGATTGGGAGCCGGGGATGCTGCGCTAAAGGTCGCGGCATCGGCGAGGGAGGTGGTCAGCAGCACGTTCTGCAGCGTGTTGGGGTCGTCCGCGGCGTTGAATTCCATCGACAGCTGAACGGTTTCGGTGACCGTCGCCGTAAGGGGGATGTCGAGGAAGCGAGTGGGCGGACGATTGTTGGTGACGGTATAGGTGATGGTCACGCTGCTGTCGGGCTGGTAGGTGGTCTGCACCCGCGACACCGAGAGCGGGGCGGAGAGCGCCGGTGGGGCCGTCCCGGGGGCCGGCGTGGACGAAGCAAGCGCCGTCTGCGGTTGCAGCGCGGTTGTGGTCGCGGCGCCGGCTGCCTGGCGCGGGACAGCCTGGACGGCGCTCGCCGGCAGGGCAATTACTTGCAGAAGCAGGCTGAGAACGACGAGCAAAGAGATTGTTTTGTAATGCGGGGTACGATTCATCGCAGGTTCCCTCGTGCTAAGTGAGATACGTTGATAGGTTCTGCAGGCAGATGTGCGAGGCTTGAGTCCGGGCACGGCAGCAGGGACAGGGTTATATTTCCTGACTGTCTTCCCTCTGTGCAGGACTCTCGCCGGCGGAACTGCTCATTATTTCGTTCAGGAAGTCGTATAGGCGTTGCACGCTGGCAAAGCGAAATGATTCGCCTGTGTGCGGGTCTTCCAGGGAAGCCCGCCAGGTGGGTTGCCCATTGTCGCGCCAGACGCGCAACAGATAGGCGTGGTAACGTGGGCCGTTGTCGTTCATCAGGTTGTAGTCACCATCCGTGAATATGGCAGCGCCTCCGCCAGGAGCGCTTTCTTCCCGAGGGAGGTGGCAGGCGCCACCATCCTGAAAAAGCGAACCGGATGAGGAGTGCAGCGAAAACAGCTGGATTGGTATAATGGATAAGTGTTCCTGAAGATGATATCCAGCAAACGATCAGAAAACGATCAGGGACAAACCATATGACGTCATTGCTGACACTGCGCCTGCTGGGCCCTCCCCTTATTGAACACGGTAGCGAACCTTTGAGCGACTTGCCGTCGCGGGCGGCGGAGGCGTTGCTCATTTACCTGGCCTGTACGCGGCGCGCGCACGCGCGGGACGTGGTTGCCGAGATGTTGTGGGACGAGCGCGAGCAGAAACAGGCGCTGGCCAACCTGCGCTCCATTCTCTCCAGCCTGCGCCGCGCGCGCTTGAGCGGCGGCGGCACGCTGAAACCTTTCCTGCAGATTACGCGCAAGACGGTGTCCCTGGCTGAGGGCAGCCGTGTGTGGCTGGACGTGGCCGACTTCGAGGAGCGGATGGCTAAGCTACGGGAGCCGTTGAGTGGCAGCGATCCGCTGTCGCCTGAGGAGGCGGCGGCGCTGGAGGAAGCGTTGTCGTTGTATCGTGGTGACTTTCTGGAGGGCTTTAATTTGCGGTCGGGGCGGGGGTTTGAGGAGTGGGTCGTGGTGCAGCGGGAGCGGCTGCGCCGCCTGGCTCATGATGCCTTGTTCCGCCTGGTGACCCATTACCTGGACGCGGGCCAGTACGCGCAGGGCTTGCGCTACGCCGAGCGGTTGGTGGCGATTGATGCGCTGGATGAACGCGCGCGGCGGCTGGCGATGATGCTGCTGGCGCGCAGCGGGCAACGAGAGGCGGCGTTGCAGCAGTATGAGAGCCTGCGCCGCCTGCTGGCGGAGACGCTGGGAGTGTCGCCGACGGCGGAAACGGCGCGGCTTTACGAGCGGATTCGCACGGCGCGGCGCCACGCAGAGCACAATTTGCCGCTGCAGAACACGCCTTTCGTGGGCCGCGAGCGGACGCTGAGACGCCTGTTAGACGATTTGAATGCGCCCGGCTGCCGGTTGCTGACGATCCTGGGACCGGGCGGCGCGGGCAAGACGCGCCTGTTGCTGGAGCTGGGGCGGCGCGTGGTGCAGGACCGGCCTGGACGCTTCCTGCACGGCGTGCGATTTGCGCCACTGGCACACCTGGAGGAGGCTCGTTTTCTGCCGGCGGCGATTGCCGAGGCGCTGGAGGCGACGCTGAGTGGATCGGGCGGGCCGCTGGAGGACCTGATCGATTATTTGCGCGAGAAGGAACTGTTGCTGCTGCTGGATAACTTCGAGCATTTGCTGGGCGGCGATGGGGGGGATGCGACGGCGGTGGACGCAGTGGCGGCGATTTTGCGCGAGGCGCCGCTGGTCACGGTGGTGATGACGTCGCGCGAGCGGCTCTATTTGCAGGAGGAGTGGGTGCACGATCTGGAAGGGTTGCGCACGCCGCCGCCGGGATGGGAGGAGGCGCAGGATGAAGCGCTGATCGCTGCGGCCGGTTCATTTTCTGCGGTGGTTCTCTTTCTGCAGAGCGCGCGGCGCGCGGCGGGCCACTTCCAGGCAACGGCGGACGATCTGCGAGCGATTGCCGCCGTCTGTCGCCACCTGGGCGGCCTGCCGCTGGGCATCGAGCTGGCGGCAACCTGGGTGCGCCGGTTTACTTGCGCGGATATTTTGCGGCGGATCGAGGACGATCTGGATTTTCTGGTCGCGCGGGCGAGCAACTTGCCTGCCCGCCACCGCAGCCTGCGCGCGGTGTTCGAGCACTCGTGGCGGCTGTTGGACGAGGCGGAACAGGCGGCGGTGGCTGCGTTGACGGTGTTTCAGGATGCCTTCACGGTAGAGGCGGCGCAACAGGTGGCGGGCGTGGATCTGTCGCAGCTGAGCGCCCTGGTGGATAAGTCGTTTCTGCAGCGATCGCGTCCCGGCATCCGTTTTGAGATGCACCAGTTGCTGCGGCAATATGCAGCCGAGCATCTGGCGCGGGATGCGCAGCAGCAGCGGGCGGTGCGGGAAGCGCACGCTGAATACTTTGCCGATTTCATACACGCCCGGGCGGATAGTCTGGAGGGCGCCGGACAGAAAAAGGCTTACGGCGAAATTGGCGAGGTGATTGACGACGTACGCGCGGCGTGGAACTGGAGCCTGGCACAGGGTTGTTTTGGATACACGTCCCGGTTTTTGCAGGGGCTGTTCACGTTCTACTGGGCGCGGGGCTGGTTGGAGGATGGCGCGGCGTTGACCAGGCAGGTGGAGGAAGCGGTGCTGGCTCAGGGCGCCGGTGAGCGCGGCGATCATCAGCTGTTGCTGGCGCAGGCCCGCATGTGGCAGGGGGAGTTTTTTGGCTGGCTGGGCCGCACTGAGGAGGCGGAGGCGGTCTTGCTCGAGGTGATCGATACGTGTCGCGAGATGGGCGAGGAGGCCGGGCGCGAGTTGATGTTTAGCTACAGCAGCCTGGGACGCGCCCGCCATTGGCGCGGGGCGCTTGAGGAGGCGATCGAGGCTTTCGAGTTGTGCCTGGCGCTGGCGCGCGAGGCGCAAGATGGTTACTGGATCGCGCTGGCCCTGAACGGTCTGGCAATCGCTGTGGCGGAGACGGATGCTGATTACAACCGGGCCTGGTCCTTTTTTAGCGAGAGCCTCGATGTCTCGCGGGCCATCGGCGATCTCTATGGCACGGCGCGCGCGCTGGTGAATATGGGTACTATCGCCCAGGGGCGGCACCAGTATGACGAGGCGCGGCAATTGTACGAGGAAAGCCTGGAACTCTATCGTGAAATTGATTATGAGCATGGCATAGCCACGGCTCTCGGCTATCTGGGGGAGCTAACGTATCTGGCGGGGGATTACGAACGAGCGCGGGCGTTGATCCAGGAGGGATATGATCTGAGTCGTCAGTCGGGGAACCGGCGGGCGCTGGCCGATTCGTTGCGCCACCTGGGTAACGTGGAACGGGAAAGGGGAGAGGAGCGCGAGGCGATGCAGCGCTATGAGGAGGCGTTGCGCCTGGCGCGTCAGATAGGCGCGGAGCAGGTGGCGATTGCGGTGCTTTTGGATGCGGCAGATCTTTTGGCTCGCCGCGGGCATGAAGACGCGGCACTGACGCTATTGTATTTCATTGTGGAGGGCTCGAGGGTGGGCCAGGAATTGCAGGATGCGGCGCGGCCAGTTTTGCAGCGTGTGGTGGAGAACGTTGACGCCGACCGCGCCGCGGCCTGTCGCGAAGCGGGCCACGCTCTGTCGCTGGAGGAGGCGATGGCGTGGTTGTTGGATCTGCCGCTGGTGGAGTGGTTTGCGGCATAGTGTGAGCGGGCCTGTGACCTGGCGCGGCTACACTTTTCGCACGTCGTGATGGCTGCTCTCTCGCGCGCCGGCAGGGGTGATTTCGATGAACTCGGCGTTCTGCCACAGCTCTTCGATGGTGCGCGCGCCGCCATAGCTGAGGCCGGAGCGCAGGCCGCCCACCAGCTGGTGCAGTATTTCGTGCACGTGCCCGCGGTAGGGCACGACGGCTTCTACGCCTTCGGGCACGACTTTGTCCCAATCTAACTGGCTTTCGGCGCTCTCGTCGCCGTCAGGGTCGTTGCTCTGACGGTCCATGGCGGCGCCCAGGGAGGCCATGCCGCGCACGACCTTGACCTTCTGACCGTCGCGAATGACGGGAGCGCCGGGCGCTTCCTCGCAGCCGGCGAAGAGGCTGCCGATCATGACGGTGCTGGCGCCCGCCGCCAGGGCCTTGACCATGTCGCCGGAGGTGCGAATGCCGCCGTCGGCGATGATGGGCAGGTCGGCGCCGGTCTGGCGCACGCCTTCGACGCTGTCGGCGATGGCCGTCAGTTGCGGCACACCGAACCCGGTGACGATGCGCGTAGTGCAGATGGAGCCGGGGCCAATGCCCACTTTGATGGCGTCGGCGCCTGCTTTGGCCAGCTCGCGCGCGCCCTCTCTGGTGGCCACGTTGCCGGCGACGATCTGGGCCTGGGGGAAATCGCGGCGCAGAGCGCGCACGAGGTCCAGGCAGTGGTCGGCGTGCCCGTGCGCGATGTCCACGACGAGAAGGTCCGCGCCGGCTTCCAGCAGCGCTTCGGCTCGCCGGCGGTCTTCCTCTTTGACGCCGATGGCGGCGCCCACCCGCAGCCGCCCTTTCTCATCTTTAGTGGCCTGTGGGTAGCGTTGCGGCTTGATGACGTCCTGGGCCGTGATAAGCCCCACCAGGTTGCCCTCGGCATCTACGACAGGCAGCTTCTCCAGACGGTGCCGGTAGAGGATGGCCCGCGCTTCGCTGAGGGAGGTGTCGGGCGTGGTCGTCACCAGGTCGTCGGGCAGCGTCATGGCGTCTTTGACTTTGAGCCCGTTGTGGGGAGCCAACAGCACGTCACGCTGCGTGATGAGCCCTACCAGTTTGCTCTTGCCATTGGTGACGACCAGCCCGCCCACTTCGTAATCGGTCATCAGCTTCTCGGCCTCTTCGATGGTGGCTTCCTGGCTGATGGTGTAGGGATCTTCGACCACAAAGCCCTGGGCCCGTTTGACGCGAGCCACCTGCCGCGCCTGTTGCTCGATGCTCATGAAGCGGTGCAGGACGCCGACGCCGCCGGCGCGGGCCATGGCGATGGCCATACGCGCTTCGGTGACGGTATCCATGTTGGCGCTGACGACCGGGATTTGCAGACGTATCTGTGGCGTGAGGCGGGTGGCGGTATCGACGTCCTGGCGCGAGCGGAAGGAGGAACGGCGGGGAACCAGCAGGACATCGTCAAAGGTTAAGCCTTTTTTACGACGTACGTTCATGTTGATCACCTGAATCCTGGAAATGGTGCGTGTGTTTCTATTTTTCGACGAGCGTTTTACGAACGCTTCATCCTCTATTGTA
Organism: Candidatus Sulfomarinibacteraceae bacterium; assembly: GCA_035464315.1. GTDB lineage: Bacteria > Chloroflexota > Anaerolineae > Promineifilales > Promineifilaceae > JAAYYY01. Next base: position 10,222 of record DATHSI010000225.1, on the reverse strand, counting down.
CGTTAAATGGGGCTGTTTGGCTGCAGCTGCCAGGGGCTGGGGCGTTATGATTCCGCCAGGCGCAGCGCCTGATGCACGTCGTGTAGGGAGGGGAAGAAGTGGGACGTAATGCCGTCGAAGCGTGGTTCGTGATCGGGGTCGGAGACGGCGTAGCAGACCATGCCCGCGGCGACGGCGGCGCGGGCGCCGGTGGGGGTGTCTTCCAGGGCCAGGCAGGCCGCGGGCGCGACGCCCAGGCGCCCGGAAGCCCGAAGATAGACGTCGGGCGCCGGTTTGCCGCGCTCTTCGTCTTCGGCGCTGCAACGGTGCAGGAAGTAGCGGTTCCAGCCCATGGTTTGCAGCACGCCGTCGATGAGGGCCGGGGGCGAGCTGGAGGCCACGGCAAGGGGCAGGCCGCGCTGTTGAAGATAGGCCAGGATCTCGGGGGCGCCGGGTTGCGGCGTCACGCCCTCCAGCACCAGCTGCGAGAGGCGCCGGGCCAGCTCCTGCCGCAGCTGCTCGACCGGGTCTTGCAGGTCGTAGATTTCTTTGAAGCGGGCCACGATGTCGCGCATGCGCAGGCCCATGATCTGCTGGCGCACCGCGGAACTGAACGTATGCCCGCGGGATTCGATGAGGCCGCGCTCGGCCTCGCGCCAGATGGGGTTGGTATCGACGAGGAGGCCGTCCATATCGAAGACGACGGCGGCGGGCTGCCAGGCGGGCACTGTCATGGTTATTGCCGCAGCCCTCGCTGCCGCCCGTAAATGGAGAGGAGCGCGAGGAGAATTAGCCCCAGCATAATCTGTTGGATGGCCTCCGAGAATTGCATGGCGGTCAGCAGGCTGGTGAGCAGGGTGAGCACCAGGGCGCCGGCCATGGTGCCCCAGTAGCTGCCCTTGCCGCCGGCGAGCACGGTGCCGCCGACGACGACGGCGGCGATGGAGGGAAACAGGTAGCGGTTGCCCAGGTTGAGGAAGACGTTCTGGGTGAATCCGAGCACCATGAAGCCGCCGAACGCAGCCAGCAGGCCGCTCATGGTGTAGGCCAGGGTGACGACGACTTTGACGCGCACGCCGGAGAGCCGCGCCGTCTCGCGGTTGACGCCCACGGCGAAGAGCTGCTTGCCGTAGGTGGTGCGCTGCAGCAGGAGCCACATAAGGACGCCCAGGATGGCCCAGAAGATGATGACGCCGGGGATGCCGAAAATGAGCGGGCGGGCGATGAGCCGGGCCATGATGGGCGCGGCGCGGCCTTCCAGCACGCCCTGCGTGATGCCCAGGATCAGGCCCTGCACGACGCCGGTCATGCCCAGGGTCATGACCAGCGGGGGGATGCCGATGAGCGTGACGCCGAGGCCGTTGATGAGGCCGATGGCGGCGCCGGCGGCGAGGGCCACGGCAAGGCCGGGTAGAACCATGCTGTTCTGACCGTCCACAATGCGGAAGACGAGGATGGCGCCCAGGGTGACGATGGCGCCGGCGGAGAGGTCAATGCCTTCGCCGCCGCTGATGATGACCAGGGTCTGCCCGGCGGCGATGATGCCCAGGAAGGCGGCGAGGCGCACGATGTTCATGCCCTGGTCGAAGCTGGCGAAGCCGGGGCGCAGAATACCGCCGAGGATGAAGAGAGCTGCTGCCAGCAGCAGGGCCAGGAGGGTGGAGGAGATGGGCAGGTTGGAGAAGGCTCTCAGATTCATCGTTGTCCCCTGATGAGGCGGATCAGGCCCGGACCAGCCAGAGCAATGATGATGATGACGGCGTCAACCAGCGTCTGCCACCAGTTGGGCACTTCGGCGAAGGAGATGATGTTGCGGATGATGCCCAGGATGGCCACGCCGATGACGGCGCCGGCGATGCCGCCCTGACCGCCGCTGAGGCGAGTACCGCCGAGGACAACGGCGACGATGGAGTCCAGGGTCATACCGCCGCCGTCGCGGGTCATGCCCATGCGCGGGTCGCCGGTGCCGGTGCTCATGGTGAGGGCGATGGCTGCCAGCGCGGCGAAGAGGCCGGCGAAGACGTAGGTGCTGAAGCGAATGCGGTTGACGGGCACGCCGGTAGTGTAGGCTGATTGGTCATCGCCGCCTACGGCGTAGAGGTAGTTGCCGTAGCGCGTGTTGCGCAGAAGGGCCCAGACGACCACCAGCAAGATGGCTATCCACAGGGCCAGGGGCACGTTCAGCGGTGCGGAGCGGTAGAGGCTGGAAAGCTCGGAAGGGATGGCGCCGCCGGGGCGGGGCAGGATGCGCAGGGCGAGGCCGGCGAAAACGAAACTGGTGGCGTAGGTGGTGACAATGGGCTGCAGGCGCAGGTAGGCCACGCAGATGCCGTTGAAGGCGCCGGCCAACATGCCCGCCAGCAGGCTGAGGGCCAGGGCCAGCAGCAGTTGTTCCGGCGTGGCATCGCGTGACACGTTGGTGATGAAGACGGTGTTCACCAGGGAGACCATGGCGCCGATGGAGAGGTCGATGCCGCCGCCGATGATGACGATGGCCTGGCCCGCGGCGGCGATCATCAGCGGCAAGAAGATGCGCATGTTGCCGTTGAGCACGCGCAACTCGAACAGGTTCGGTTGCAGGTAGAAGTTGACGGCAATGGCCGCGATTAATAAGAGCAGCGCGAACAAATAGGGGTTTTTGAATAGAAAGCGTTGTCGTTTCTCGCTGCTTATGCCCAGCACGCTCATGCGGTTTCTCCCTCGAGAGTTCCTAAGCTTGCTGCGACCAGGTTGGAGTGGGTCAGGTCGTCGCCCGCCAGCTCGCGCACGATTCGCCCGTCGTGTAGCACGAGAACCCGGTCGCAAAGGTTTAACAGTTCGTCGTCGTCGGTGCTATAGAAAATGACCGCCGTTCCAGCGCGGCGCAGGTCGTCCAGCAACTGGTAAAATTCGCCTTTTGCGCCGACATCGACGCCCTTGGTGGGGTCGTTGAGCAGCAGTAGTTTGGGCGAGCGCAGCAGCCACTTGCCCAGCACCACCTTTTGCGCGTTGCCGCCGCTGAGGCTGCTGACCGGCGCCTCCAGTGAGTCCATGACCAACTGCAACTGATCGCTCACGTCTTGCGCATCCTGCCGCGCCTGCTGCATGTCCAGGGGCATACCGTACTTTGGCCAGGTGGGCAGGTGCAGGTTCTCCAGGATGGAACGGCTGAGCAGGAGCCCTTCGGTGGCGCGCTCGCCGGGCACAAAGGCCACGTTGTGTTTCATGGCCTCGCGGGGGTGGTTGAAGTGCACCTCCTGGCCAGAAAGGGTGATCTGGCCCTTGAAGGGAATGGCGCCGAAGAGGGCCAGCAGCAGTTCCTCCTGGCCCTGGCCCTTTAGGCCGCCCAGCCCCAGCAGCTCGCCGTCGCGCAGATCCAGGCTGGCTTCTTGCAGACCGTCCGCGCTGAGGCCTGAGATTTGCAGACGCATGCTGCCTGCCTCAGGTCCATTGCTGCGCACGCGCTCGGCCGGCGGTCGGGTGTCGGCGATCATCAGTTGTACCAGTTCTGCGGCGCTGGTTTCGGCGACGTTCACGTTGCCTACGGTCTTGCCGCTGCGCAGCACGGTGGCGCGGTCGGCGACGCGGAAGATTTCTTCCATGCGGTGGGTGACGAAGACGATGGCATGCCCGCGCGCCTTCCAGTCGCCGACCAGTTCGAACAGCCGCGCCACCTGCTGGCTGTCGAGGCTGGCGGTAGCCTCGTCGAGGATAATAAGGCGCGGCTCCTGGCTGATGGCCTTGAGGATTTCTACGATTTGCTTTTCGTCCGGAGGCAGGTGGCGGATGAGGGCTGAGGGATGCAGGCTGCGCTGTACGGTGCCGGAGAAGAGGTCCAGCAGATCCCCGGTGCGCCGTTCTATGGCTCTGGCGTCCACGCGCCCATACCAGGTCAGCGGTTCGTGGCCCAGCCAGATATTCTCGGACACCGTCATGTCCGGCACCAGGCTCAGTTCCTGGTAGACGGCAGTGATCCCCAGGCGGCGGGCTTCGATGGGCGAGCTGAGGCGTGTGGGCTCGCCGTCGATGAGCAACTGGCCATCGTCGGGCGAGACGACGCCGGTGATGATTTTGCCCAGGGTGCTCTTACCGCTGCCGTTGGCGCCGATGAGGGCCACCACCTCGCCGGACTCTACGTGAAAGTCGGCGTCGGCGAGGGCCACCACGCCCCCGTAGTGTTTGACGATATTTTTGGCGGTTACGGATACGTCGATCATGTTTCAGGTTGCCGGTTCGCAGGTTTCATGTTTCAGGTTACGGGTTTGAGCAGGGTTTTGACGCCTTGTTTGCTGTCGAATAGGGCAAATGCCTCTTCCCACTGAGTTATATCGAAACGGTGTGTAATCAGCACGTCGGTGTGCACGACGCCCTGGGCCATCAGTTGCAGGGCGCGGATCCAGGCCTGAGGCACGCTGGCGTTGCTGCCGCTGACCGCCAGCTCTTTGTAGCAGACCTGGTCCAGGTTCCAGCTGATGGGCCGGCCGAAGAGGCCGATTTGCACGTAGCGACCGCGGCGGCGCACGCAGCGTAGCAACTGCCTGGCGGCGGGTCCTGCGCCGGAGCACTCGTAGACGACGTCGGCGCCAAGCCCTTCAACGGTAATGTCGCCGAGCAGGTGAGCGGGGTCCTCTTCCTCGACGTTGAGTGCGTGATCTGCACCAAGCTCAGAGGCCAGCTGCAGGCGGGCGCCGTCCCGGCCTGTGCCCAGGACGACGGCCGTGGCGCCGGCGGCTTTGACCAGTTGCAGCGTCAGCAGGCCGATGGCGCCGGGCCCGGCAATGATGGCCACGTCTCCGGGGCGCACGCTGGGCCGGCTGAGCACGCCGTGTACTACGCAGGCCAACGGCTCGGTGAGCGCGCCGGCTTCGAAATCGACGTTGGGCGGCAGGTGGTGCACGTTTTGCGCGGGCACGACGAGGTAGCGGGTAAAGCCGCCGTCGACGGCGGAGCCGATGGAGCGCCGTTCCAGGCAGAGATTGTTGCGCCCGCGGCGACAGTAGCGGCAGCGACCGCAGGTGGAAAAGTAGGTTTCGGTGGTGACGCGGTCGCCGGGAGTCAGGCCTTCCACGCCGGGTCCCACGCGGTCAATGCGACCCGCTACCTCGTGTCCCAGCACCACCGGGGGCCGGGTTTTGAATTCGTCTTTGTAGATGTGCAGGTCGGTGCCGCAGATGCCGGCGGCTTTGACCTCGATGCGCACCTGGCCCGGCCCGGGGTCTGGTTCCGGTATGTCGCGCACGGCAAGGTTGCCGGGGCCAGGGGAATATTTGAGGAGGGCTTTCATTGGTTTATTGGTGTATTGGCTATCAGGTGAATTTTGTCTGGTGTTTTGTCAGGCGTTGGTAACCTTCGTCGGTGATCAGGTAGTTGTGTTCGATGCGCGCGCCGAAGTCTGCGCCGTAGGCGCCGGGTTCCAGGGTGACGACGTCGCCGGGCAGCAGGGTTTCGTGGCTGTGGGGCACGAAGTAGGGCGCCTCGGGATGGCCCAGGCCCAGGCCGTGCCCGGCGTGGTGCGGGAAGTGTTGGCCGAGGTCGTGGTCGTCCAGCGCGCGGTAGACGGCGTCGTAAATGTCCGCAGCGCGGGCGCCGGGCCTGAGCAGCGCTTCGCCGGCGCGGATGGCGTCGTGCAGGGCGGTCTGCAGAGTTTCCTGTTGTGGCGTGAGTATGTTATCGACGGCTACGGTAGTCGTGAAGTCGGCGCGGTAGCCGTGGATGACGGGGAAGAGGTCCAGGATCATCAGATCGCCGGCCTGCAGCACGCGCTCCGTGGGCGGTCCGCCCACGTCGAAGGCGCGCTCGCCACTGACGAAGTCGCCCAGGGGCACGATGGGCGCGCCGGCCTGGGACACGATGGCCTCGTTGACGGCGGTGTAGACCTCGAGTTCACCGACGCCGGGGGCGATGATCTGGCGCGCGGCGCGGTGACCGGCCTCCACGGCGCGCACTGCGTGGCGCATGAGGGCCAGTTCGTCGGCGCGCTTGCGCCGGCGCATGTGGTGTAGAGTATCTGTTATGTCAAATGATTCGGGCGCAGATATGCCTGCGGGTGCGGACCCGAGTTCGACGCCCAGGCGGGACGGCGCGCGTTGTGCGAGGCGGTTGTTGAGGGCGTCCAGCGCCGAGCGCCAGAGGTTGACGCCGGGCGCGTTGGCTGAGTCGTACCAGTTGTAGACCGTGACGCGGTCGGCGTGCGCTGCTTGCGCCGCCGGGGCCAGGAAATCGTGCACCAGCAGCTCCGTCTCGCCGTCGTCCTGGAGGAGTAAGAAGGCCGGTCCCCAGCCGCCCAGGGTCAGGGGGCTGATCAAGAGGCCGCTGAGGTAAAGGATGTGGCGCGGATTGCTGATGAGGAGCAGATCGGCCTGAGCCTCGTCCAGCAGCGCCGCCTGTCGCGCAGCGCACCCTTGTGCGGTCAAGCGGGTCACGTGGCGTCCCCCTCTTTGAGCACGAACCGTTCGAGGGCCTGAGCCACGCCGTCCTCGTCGTTGCCGGCGACGACGTGATCGGCGATCTCTTTCACGCGGGGGTGGGCGTTGCCCATGGCCACGCCAAGGCCGGCAATTTGCAGCATTTCGATATCGTTTTCGCCATCGCCGATGGCCATCACCTGTTGCGGCGGCACGTCCAGCTTCTGCAGGAGCCAGTGCAGGCCCGCGCCCTTGGAGGCGCCGGCGGGCAACACTTCCACGAACTGGGACACGGCCTGGGTGACGTGGGCGCGGTCGCCGAGCCGGCGGGCCAGGGCGGCGCGCACCTGACCGTCGTCCACGGGGTCGCAGACGATAATTTTGTTCAGGCGCACCTCGTCGAGATAGGCCAGCACGGAGCCCACGATTTCGGCCAGGGGCTCGTCGTACTGGTGGTACAGGCGCTGGCGACACTCGTTTTCGTAGGGCGTGAGCACACGCTCGCGGGCGTAGGCCAGATAAGGCAGTTGCCGTTTTTCGGCGAAGCGGATGATCTGCGCGGCGATTTCTGGCTTGTGCGTGGTTTCGCGCCATACGTCGCCATTTGCATCGTAGATTGTCATGCCCTGTGTGAAGACGCCGGGGCACGGTTGCTCGAAGCGTTCCAGGATGAATTCGGCGGAACTGCGCGACTTACCGGTAGCCAGGACGATGCAGACGCCGGCGCGTTGGGCGCGGCGGATGGCCTGCTCGTTGCGCTCGCTCAGCACTCCGTCCGGCGTCAGAAGCGTGCCGTCGAGGTCGATGGCCACCAGGGAAATGGCTTTGGACATGGGAACGGTTGCCTGTCCTATATAAACTGCTTCAGGTAGCGCTGTGATTGTTGTAGCGAGCGCTTGCGCGAGGCCAGAGAATCTTCGTAGGCGCGATCTTCCACTTCGATGCACACAGCGCCATCGTAGCCGGCGTCGGTGAGCAGCGAGAAGAAGTTGCCCCAATCGACGTCCCCCAGGCCGGGCAGCTTGGGCACGTGGTACTCCAGCGGCGTGGCCAGGATGCCGACTTCGTTCAGACTGTGGCGGTCCAGGCGCACGTCTTTGGCGTGGGCGTGCACGAAGCGGTCGGCGAAGCGGCGAATGGCGTAGCCCACGTCAATCTGCTGCCAGATGAGATGGCTGGGGTCGAAGTTCAGACCGAAGTGGTCGCTGGGGATGCGCTCGAACATGCGCCGCCACACCCTGGGCGAGATGGCCAGATTGGCCCCGCCGGGCCACTCGTCGTTGGTGAAGAGCATGGGGCAGTTTTCGATGCCGATTTTTACGCCCTGTTCCTCGGCAAAAGCGACCAGCGAGGGCCAGATCTCTTCGAAGCGAGCCCAGTTATCGTCGATGGATTTTGCCGGATCGCGGCCGATGAAGGTGTTCATGACGGGCACGTCGAGGCGGGCCGCGGCGGCGATCACTTTCTTGATGTGTTCGACGTACGTGTTGCGCTCTTCGGCGTCGGGGGCCAGGGGATTGGGATAGTAGCCCAGGCCGGAGACGGTGACGCCGTATTCGTCGATGAGGTTCTTGACCCGCGCCGCCTGGCTGTCGTCGAAGTCGGTGACGTCAACGTGTGTGACGCCGGCGTAGCGCCGCTCGGCTTTGCCCACGGGCCAGCACATCAACTCGACGCATTCGAAGTGGTTCTCGGCGGCAAAAGACAAGACTTCTTCCAACGATAGGTCGGGAAGGATAGCACTGGCGAATCCTAATTGCATGGTTGGCTCCTGGTGTGTTTATGTACTGGTATATTGGTGTATTGGGTCATGCGGTGTGGTTGACGGCGACCCACCGTTTTTCGCGGTGGCTTTGCAGAATTCTTTCGCTGAGCAGGACTTCGTGGTGGCCGTCTTCGAACGTGGGGAAGGGTCTGGGTTTGTCGAAGTCGCCTTCCTGGATGTAGCCGTAGACGGCGCGATAGAGTTGTTTGAAGGTGTCGGGGAAGCCCTCGTTGTGCCCGCCGGGGTAATCGGCGTGGTCCAGGGCCAGGCCCTCCAGCAGGGCGGGGTCCTTGAGCAGCAGTTCGTTGGGCCGGTCGCGATGGCCGACCCACAACTCGTTGGGACGCTCGCTGTCCCAGGCCAGAGCGGCCTTTGAGCCGGCGACCTCCACGCTGAGCTGGTTTTTGCGCCCGGCGTTGACCTGGGAGACGTTCATCGTGCCCCGCGCGCCGCCGGCGTAATGGAAAAGAACGGCGCCGTAATCGTCCGTTTTGATCTCAACCTCGTCATACTCGGTGGGCCCGGCCTGCTTCTTGCCTTCGAAGGTGGCAACGGCCTGGCGCGGTTTGCGGCGCGGGGAGACGAAGGTATGCAGGTCGGCGAGCAGCGAATCGACTTCCAGGCCGGTGACAAAGCGCACCAGATCCATCCAGTGGGTGCCGATGTCGCCGATGGCGCGCAGGTCGCCGCCCTCTTCGGGCACGAGTCGCCAGTTCCAGTCGGTTTCGTATAGCAACCAGTCCTGCACGTAAGCCCCGCGCACGTGGTAAATCTCGCCTAACGCGCCGCTGTGCACCAGCTCGTGAGCGTGCAGCACCATGGGATAGAAGCGAATGTTGTAGTTCACGGCGCTGACCAGATGCGGGCGCTCGCGGGCGATGCGCAGCAGGTCGGCCGTTTCCCCGGTGCTCATGGCCAACGGTTTTTCACAGACTACGTGTTTATCCGCCAGCAGAGCGCGGCGGGCCATGTCGTAGTGGGTGCGGTTGGGCGTGGCGATGTGCACGGCGTCGACGGCGTCGTCGTCCAGAATGGCGTCGAAATCGGGATAGGCCACCTCCAGCCCCAGGCGCTGCGCCGCCTGCTCGCTTTTCTCCGGGCTGGAGCCCAGGATGCCGCGCACGGGCAGGGCCAGCCGGCCCAATGCTTCGGCGTGCACGGGCCCGATAAAGCCGGTTCCGACAACTGCAATGGTCGTCACAATTCCTCCTTTGGATCAACCTCCGGGAGGTCACCGACCTCCCGGAGGGTTACTTCATGACAATGTTTACTGCATGAACCCGGCGGCTTCTTCTTGAGTGATGAAACCGTCGAGGGTGTAGGAGGCCGGTGCGTCGGCGTACTCTTCCAGCTCGTCGTCAAAGTTCTCTTCGGTGACCGTATAGGGGATCGGTACGTAGAGGCTGTTGTCGAAGGGGCCGGCCAGCTGCGATTCGTCTACCTGCCCACCGCAAAGCATTTCCAGCGCCACGCGCATACCGCTGACGGCGACGCCCGGCGGGTTGACTACGCCAACGGAGGTGAAGTCAGGGTTGTACTCTTCCCGTACTTCGTCCCACAGGCGCAGGTAGCTGACGCGCGCCTCGCCGACCATCACGGGCCACTCGCCGGGATCGGCGGTGATGATCGCCTGCAGCGCGCCGGCGGCCATACCGTCCTGGGTCCAGACGCCGTCGATGTTGGGCAGGGAGGCCAGGAAGTCGGACATGACCTGCTGGCCGGTGGCCTGGTCCCAGTTGCCGGCGTCGCGGCCGACGACGTTGATGTCGGGATATTCGCTGAAGACCTCTTCCACGCCTTGCATGCGCGCTTCGTTGGCCGGGTGACCGACGAGCCCTTCGATGAGTACGACGTCGCCTTCACCGCCCAGTTCCTCGGCCAGCCAGCGGGCGCTGATGCGGGCCCACTCGGTCTGGTCGATGACCACGTTGTAAGCGCCAGCGGCGGAGATTTCCTGGTCGATGGCGATGACCACGATGCCTTCGTCAACCGCTTCTTCCAGCACGCTGTTGAGGCCGTCCTGGGAGTTGGGGTTGACGATGATGGCGTCCACGCCGCGGTTCATCAGGTTCTGGATCTGCTGGATCTGCCCCTG
>DATHSI010000224.1:0-9737 GCA_035464315.1 Candidatus Sulfomarinibacteraceae bacterium | reverse complement strand
CTTATCCGGCGCCCCAGATGCCTGCAATCTATCCAGGAACAGCCTGAGACAATCACCCGTTGCCTGCACCAGCGCAATCTGCTGGCGTACTTCACCCACGTTCAGTTCAGGCCTCAGAAACGTATTGTCTGCGTGTAAGCGGTAATATCCACCGACTTCGTCAAGTGCAGCCACCGGCCCGCAAAGCGCGTTGGCCCGCAACAGATAGTAATCTGCACAAGTACGATAGGCTTCTTCAGGCATTGGCAAGATACGCCCCAAGCTCCATGCAGCAAAAGCATTTCCGCTGGTTGGCGGCCAATTTGTGCCGTTAACCAACGCCGTCGCGCGCTCTCGCAGGTCGCCCGCTGCCAGTGGCAGATATGCGGGCGGCACATATGTGCCCGTTTGCTCGCCACGAGCGCTTACAACGTGCAGCCGGTAGTGAACCCTTGCTGCTTCCGGCGCATCAGTGTACGCTGCCACCACCTTCTCCGCGATAGCCGTATGTAAAACATCATCCGCATCCAAAAAGATGACAATCTCACCCTGGCTCCGCGCAAAACCAGCATTCAACGCCGAAGCCTGTCCCCCATTCTCCTTAAAGATCGGGATGATCCGCTCGCCGTACGCCTCAATGATCGCGTGCGAATCATCTGTCGAACCGTCATCGACGACGATAACTTCGAGAGGGTCATACGTTTGCTGCAAAGCGCTATCGATCGCGTCGCGTAGAAAATGACCATAGTTGTAGTTATTAATAACAATACTCACCAGAAATTCTGTTTTCATTCGACGGGATGGTTCTTGGATAGCAGCCTCTGCGATCGCGCGCTATCGACAGGTATCTGCCACCGCAGACCTAAGGTGAGCGCCGGTAGGTCTGGTTATTCAGCACACTGCCTTTCCGCGCTTTTGTGCGTCGCCTGGGAAGGTGCCTGGAGACGGGGGATTCAGAATCGAGCCATTTATAAAGTAGCCGCAGCTGGAGCACTGCTTGCACTGCGGCAGCCATAATCAAAAATGACGGCTGCTCGTTTGCCACATAAACAGTATAAAGAATGCCCCATACTAGCAGAACGACCGCAAGAATCTGAGGCAGCAGCCAGTTTACTTTCAACTTCTCAGATCCACTCTTCGGCGTAAGTTTAAATGCAAGCGGCAGGCGCAGCACCGCCATCATCCACGCCAGCAAATAAATAGGCCAGGTAGCGTAAACCAGCGTCACAGCTCCGGCAAGCGACGTGCGCGGCGTGGCCTCGTGTTGCCAGATGGCCAATGATACGTGGCGGATGAGCATGTCGAACACGACCAGCGGACCAAGGTGGAGCAAATAGTGGTGGAATCCGATCTTCGTCGAAATGTCGCCAAAAATCAGGACGACAATCGTCGCAATCAGATGAATCGCGATCGCCGGGCCAATCCAGTACCGCGTCAGGCGCGTGATATAAGCGAGACGCTGTCCCCACGTCAGGCGAGAAAAGAGCCGGGGATAGGATGTAATCAACAGCTCGAAAACGCCACGCGCCCACTTCAACTGCTGCACAAACCAGGACGCAAAGCTCGGCGGCGAGATTCCCGGCGCCAGGGGCTCCGGCACATACGTCGAGCGCCAACCCGCGGCGTGCAGGGCCATCGAAGTTGCCAAATCGTCGGCCAATCCCGGCAAGTAACCGCCGAGCGACTCCAGCGCCTCGCGTCTAATTACCGCGTTGCTGCCCATCAGCGACGCTGCGCCAACGCCATCAGTGCCCAACGAGGTCGGATTATAATACTCGAGACTCGTTTCCATGGCCGAGCGCGCGACCCAGCTCTGGTCACCGTTGTCAAACGTAAGCATGACCTGCACAAACCCGATCTCGGGATCGTTAAAATGGCCTACTGTCCGTTCCAGAAAATCAGGCGTTGGTACGTGATCAATATCGAATATGACGACCAGGTCGCCGTCGGTCTGCGCCAGGGCCGCATTGACATTGCCGGCCTTCCTGTTTACGCGATCAGAACGCGTCAGATAACCGGCGCCATGTTGTTCTGCCAGGGCTTCGAGCGCCGGATCGGCCGCGTCATCTAACAGCCATGTGCGATGCTCTCCGCGCATGGCACAGGCAGCAGCCAGCGACCGCTCCACTAAGGCAGGTGGCTCGCCGCAGGCAGTCACGAACACGTCGATAGTTAGGTCGGGATCAGGGGGAGGGGGGTCAGCCGCGCGACGAGCGGCGAGACTCAGTATCCAAATGCCTACCAGTTGTGCGCCACTGTAAAGGATTGCTCCCACCAGCACGACCAATAACAAAGGAGAGCGCAAATGGTCGCCCTCTAACCACCAACTGAAGTAGTAGAAGAGGGAGGCGACTCCGCACAGAACAAGCAAGCGTAGCAGCCAGACGGTCCAGGGTTTGGTTGGGGACGGAGCGTTGTGTTCACGTTGATGTAGCATCGTTCTTGAAACCGAAGGCCACTCCCATAGTTCATTTGTTATACAGTTGATAGCACCTGTGCATCACACTTAAATTGCACTATTGTGCCCTTAGCGATCCCCGCCAGGCAGCCACTGCCATCTACCCTAAATATGGCTGTGCCTCTGAACCACGAGTTGTTTCGCTGCCACTCCCGGGCAACTGAGCAACTGGCGTCAGAGAACTGAATTTATTGTAGCCGTCATACCTTACGGTAAGCCTTAATGTTCCCCAGCGGTTCCACACCGGAGACGCGAGCGCTGGCAGATTACTTTACCACGATGGCGCTCAAGGCAGAGGGAACGTGGACCTTACTTCGGCGGAAAGATGTACCATTGGTATCGTCCGATTTCCTGATAGCCCATCCGCCGGTAGAGGGAGTCGGCCATGGGCGTCGCTTGTAGGGAGGCGAGCCTGGCGCCACGATTGAATCCCTCACCCGTCACGGCTCGGGTCACGAGCTCGCCCAGCCCTCGACGCCTGTAGTCGGGGTGGGCGCCGACGTGGACGATTTCCGCAATGGCGTGGCTGAGGTATATCATGGCGGCGGCGGCCGGCGCTCCGTCGACATAGGTGACGACGGCGGCGATGTGAGGCGCAGCAAGACTGCTGATCTCCGGATAAGCGCGGCGCCAGATTTCTGGTTCCACACCCAGCGTCTTAAACGCGGCCGTTACGACAACCAGGAAATCTTCCCGGCCCTGGTCGTCGGAGACTTCCTCTATCACAGCGTCAGCGGGCAACTCAATCTCCGCCATGGGCGTTTCCAGGATCATTTCCGGCGCGGCAACCTGTGGTTGGCGCCCTGCCTGTTGCAACGCTTCGTCGAGGTCCTGATCAAGTTGATCGAAGGTGTGTAAGGCATAGCCGCGCCCCAGCTCGCGGAAGAATTCATCGGCCATCGTGAGGATCTTGCCGGCTCCCAGTTGAGGGTTTATTCTGACTGCGCCATTCCAGAGTCCGGGGTCGCCGGGGCCCGCCGCGTAAAGGAGCACGCCGTCCCGTTCCAGGATGATGCCGGCTGATCGGCGGGTAATTTCGCGTAATGTCTCCGCCAGATTGAGGTGAACCAACTCAGCGAGTGATGCGTTTTTCATTATCCCTCCACAGGAGTAGAAATCGATATCGATTCCTGGCCTGGCTCACCCTTCGCCGGCCACAATGCGCACGTCCACGGCCAACGCGCCGCGGGGCAGAACGACCAGCGGATTGATTTCCATCTCCGCCAGGCGGGGGAAATCGAGGGCCAATTGACCAAGGCGATAGAGGACGTCAAGCACCGCCCGGCGGTCGGCCGGGGCGATGTGGCGGTAGCCGTCCAGCCGGCGCCCGGCCCAGGTGCTCGCCAGCAACTCTTCCGCTTCGGCCTCTGTCAGGGGCGCCAGGGCAAACGCCACATCCTGCAGCGCCTCTACCTCCACGCCGCCGGCGCCAAACATGACCACCGGGCCAAACTGCGGGTCCTGCACCACTCCGGCGATCACCTCCTGGCCGGCGGGCGCCATTTGCTGGACGTGCGCGCCGAGGATCGTGGCCTCCGGTCGCGCCTCCCGGGCGCGGGCCACCAGCCGGGAATAAGCGGCGCCCACCGTTTCCGGGCTGCTCAAGTCCAGGGCGATCCCGCCAATATCTGACTTGTGTATGATTTCCGGCGAGGCCACCTTCAGAGCGACCGGAAAGCCCATCTCTTGTGCCCGAGCCGCTGCTTCCCCGGCGCTGTGGGCAAGGGCCGTGGCCGGGGTGGCGATGCCGTAGGCGTCCATCAGCGCTGCTGTCGTTTCGGGGTTGAGCGGACCAGCCGCGACACCGGCTAGTGCCGTTGCGGCCCGCTGCGGAGATACGTCGTCCGGGCAGACCGGAACTTGCTCCTCGCGCGCCAGGTATTCTGCACGCTGCGCCAGGATGGCCAGCGCGCTGGCCGCCCGCTCCGGAAAGCGGTACTCGGGAACGTGGGCCGCGCGGAACTGTTCGACCGCTTCCTGGATCAGCCGCTCGCCCATGACGGCGACGACCACCGGTTTAGTGGTGGCGTAGATGAGAGGGATCATGGCCCGGGCCACGCCGGCCGTCGTGTGCATCGGGGGTGGGGGAAGGATAACCAACACACTATGTACCTCGGGGTCGGCCAGCAGATGGCGCAGGCAGGCGGCGTACTGCTGTGGGGACGCCGAAGCCAGCATGTCCACCGGGTTGTGCACGCTGGCAGCCGGCGGCAGACCCTCCCGTAGTCGCGCCCGGGTTTCTTCTCCCAGTGGAACCACGTGCATGCCGTGGGACTCCAGCGCATCGGCGGCGGCGACGGCCGGTCCCCCGGCGTTGGTCAGGATGGCCACGTTGCGCCCGCCCGGTGGTGGGCACCAGGCCAATGCCCGCGCCCAGTCAAACAGCTCCTCGCTGGTCTCGGCGCGGATGACGCCTGCGCGGCGGAAGGCGGCGTTGAAGGCCGATTCTTCGCCGGCCATGGCGCCCGTGTGTGAGGCGACGGCGCAGCGGCCGCTAGGGAAACGACCAACCTTCAGCGCGAGCAGCGGTTTTTGCCGGCTCACGCGCGCTGCTTCCTCCACAAACCGCCGCCCATCACGCACGCCTTCCATATACATCGTGATCACGCGCGTGTAGGGGTCGGCGGCCACCGGGGCCAGCACGTCCGTCTCGTCTACGTCCGCCTGGTTGCCGAGGCTCACCAGGCGCGAGAGGCCGAAGCCCTGGCCGCGCGCCCAGTCGATGACCGCTGCGCAGATAGCGCCGGAGTGGGAGATGAAGGCCACGTTGCCGGCGCTGGGCCCCGGCGGCGGCAAAAAGGTGGTGTCCAGAGGCAGGTGAGTATCCAGGAGGCCGATGCAGTTGGGGCCGATGAGGCGCATCCCGTGCCGGCGCGCCGCCTGCACCACTTTCTCCTCCAACGCAGCCCCTTCCGGTCCTGTTTCGCGGAACCCGCCGGAGGAGATAATCGCCGCGCGAATGTCTCGCTCGCCGCATTCGGCCACTGCCGCCGGAACGGCCGGCGCAGGAATGAGGATCACTGCCAGGTCCACGGGATCTGGAACCTGGCCAACCGCTTCGTAGACGGGGCGCTCCAGCAACGTCCCCCCGTGGGGGTTGACGAAGTGAATTGCTCCCCGGTAGTCGCTCTGAACCAGGTTGCGGGCCAGGCCGAAGCCCAGCTTGGTTGGATCCTGGGAAGCGCCCACGAGGACGACGCCTTGTGGCTCAAAGAAGGGGGTGAGGGTCGAAGCCACTTCAGATTCTACCTTTGCTCGCTGCGGCGCGAATAATGCGGGCCACGGAGAGCGCGGAGCAGTCGCTCATGCCTGTTGCAATGATGATTATATCCTGTATCGGATCCTGGCGAAACACGACGCCTCGTTTCTCGTTGGTCAGGTCGACAACCTGCTGCGTGTTGTCAAAAGATAACAGATGAAGCGTTCATAATGCACTGCCTGCTCTTACCGGGATGATGCGGGGCGGAGGGGTAAGTGGACCGCGTCGTCGGGGAGCGGCGACCCATTTTGGCGGCCCGGCAGCCGTTCGCCGTCGTCCCGCCGGTACACGCCCAGCCGCAGGCTGCTAGCCTCGCGGACGCCCTCCAGGCGGCGGATGTCCTCCACGATTTGGCCCGGTTCGAAGGCCGTAAAAGGGTACGTGCCGCCCACAGGATAGGCGTCGACCTGGCCGACCAGTTGCCCGGCCTCGTCGACCGCATGGACAAAGACTGTCACTTCGACCTGTGGTTCCTCAAGCACCTGCCAGACCAGACGGACCGATACGGTGTCCCCTTCACGAGTAGCTTCCGCGGACAACAGGTTAATGGCGGCGATGGGGGCAGCAAAGGCGGCCTGGGGTGGGCCCGGTGGGGGCGTCGCCAGAAAGCCACCGGCCGGGACAAGGCGCACGTGTTCAGGCCCGTAGTCGGTGAGAACCAGCACGGCGTGTTCGGCGGCGAAGGCCGGCCAGTCGGTGCCTGTGCCGGCGGGCTGGAAATGGTAGGGCAGATCGGAGCGGATGTCGGCGTAACGGAGGAGGCGCACCTGGGCATCGCGCCCGGTGTGTGCCGTGGCCAGAAGCGGCGGAAGCGTGTCACGGGGAAAGGCAACGACCCCTTCCGTACCCAGGGGGTAAGCCGTATGGCTCGGGGCAATCCAATTGGGAAAATTGACGAAGACGGCCGTGCGCCCGGCGCGGTTGGCCCCCTCCGCCCAGACGACGGCCTGGTCGATTGCTTCTCCGATCAGGCCGTGTTCATGCATTCGCCAGCGTAGGAAAGAGATGCTGTGAACCAGCACCAGGCCCAGCCAGAAGAGGGTCACGGCGGGGCGCAACCAGCGGCGGCGCGGCGTGTGGCGGATGGGTATGAGTAGATGGGCCACCACTGCGGCCCAAAACCAGGCGATGCCTGCGCTGGCCAACATCAGTAGCCGGGGACCGGCCAGGACATATTGCGCGTCCAGGAATAGGATCGTGGGCAGCGCGGCCAGAATGACCCAGGCCAGCGGAAATAGCGTGCGCAGGCGCCGTTGCGCTGAAACGGCGCGCCAGAGATAGAGGGTGGCGGCGATGAGAACGGGCAGGCCCAGGAGCGCAGCCACCAGAAATGGATTTTGACCGGTCCTGGGCACGAGGAAGCCGCCCAGCCAGGTTACGGGATAACTGGCGCCCTGCAAAGCGTAGAGCGTGTTCTGTAACACCTGTCTGGAGCTGGGTGAAAGATGGGCGCCGGCAGTGCTGGATACGGAGAAGTAGAAAGGCAGCCAGGCGACAGCGGGTATGGCCCAGAGCAACACGCGGCGTGCAATGCGCGAGAAGGCGTTGCGCCTGGGCCGAGATAGCTCATAGGCTGCGAGCAGGGCAGGGAGGATGAAGGCGTTTTCGTGCGTCGGCAGCGCCAGTAGGGCGCAGCAGAAACTGAGCGCCAGCCAGCCGCGTCGCCCGCGCCAACCCAGCATGTAGCCGGCCAGGGCCAGCAGGCTCAGAAAGGTAACCAGCAGGTGCGGCAGAGCCCCGATCCAGGGCACGGCCTGGTAGCTGAAGGGGAAGAGCAGAAAGAGCGCGGCGCTGAGAAAACGGCGCAGCCAGGCGCGGGCGCGCTGAGCGTCGTCTGCTTCCGTGCCACCGTCTGGCCAGAGCCGGCCTGCCAGCCAGGCCACCAGCAAGCCATTGCCGAAGTGCAGCAGCAGGTTGAGCCCGTGCTGTAAGGGGGCGCTGTGCGAATCCGTCAGCGGGTACATGGCCTTCCAGATGGTGAAGGTGAGGGGCCGATAGTAACCGAGGCCTTCGATCGTCTGCCACAGTTCGGCGAACGTGTGTGCATCCATGTAGCCGATGTGCACAAAGTCGTCGGAGAAAAAGGGAAGCGCCAGCGCCCGGCCGTAAACGGCCAGCACCAGCGTCAAAGAGAGCGCCCCGAGACAGAGCCAGAGCACCTGGTCTGATAATTGCGCGACAGTAATTTCACTTCGGGCCGGAGACGGTTCAGCTATTATCGTTTCGCTTTGTGGCACGGCAGATTGTTTCTTCTCGTCTCGTCTGGGCATCGGGGGCGCAAGGGAGACGGCGCGCGTGACTGCCTCCGCTTGCCTGAGTCAGGTTCGTGTCGGGACATGCTGTGCTGAGCGATTGCCGGCCCGAACCCACACGCCGTGGCGCCCTGGACGGTCAACTAAGAATCAGTTGCCGCCAATTATAGAGCAGAACGCGACAAGGGCGCATAATTGTAAGGGCTGGGGAAGGGAAGGACCCCGCCCCAACAACGAGTTTTTGACAATCGACGCTTACCATTATACGGAACCAGTCGCCGCTTGCGTAGCGCGCCAGAGGTGACTGTAAAATCTTATTGAGATGGTTCTTGAATCTGGCACATGGGGGACTTCGTTCCAATGAAATTAGCCAACAAAGTACTCGTCGTCACCGGCGGCGGCAGCGGTATCGGCCGGGAGTTGGTCTTGCAATTGCTGGCCAAAGGGAGCCGCGTAGCTGCCGTGGACATTAGTGAATCGTCGTTGCAGGAAACGACTGAACTGGTGGGCTCCATGAGGGACAGGCTTTCCACGCACGTCGTGAATATTGCCGAGAAAGAGGCCGTAGAACAACTTCCCGAGCAGGTGATTGCGGCGCATGGGACCGTGGATGGCGTCATCAATAACGCCGGCATCATTCAACCGTTTGTGCGCGTAGGTGAGTTGGACTACGCGAGCATTGAACGGGTGATGAATGTGAACTTCTACGGGACGCTGTATATGACCAAAGCGTTCTTGCCGCACCTGCAGGAACGACCGGAAGCGCACATTGTCAATGTCTCGAGTATGGGCGGCTTTCTGCCCGTGCCCGGCCAAACCGTGTACGGTGCGTCCAAGGCGGCGGTGAAGCTGTTCACAGAAGGGTTACGCTCAGAATTGCTGGACACCAACGTGCAGGTCACCATTGTGTTCCCCGGGGCGATTGGCACGAACATCGCCGAGAACTCCGGCCTGGGCCGCGAGCTGCAGGCTGAGGATGGCGACGGTGAGGAGAGTTCGTTTAAGCCGCTCCCCGCCGACAAGGCGGCCGAAATCATCATCGCGGGCATTGAAAAGGACAAGTACCGGGTCCTGGTGGGGTCTGACGCGCGCATGATGGATTTCCTGTATCGCCTGCACCCCAAATTTGCGGCGAACCTAATTTATAAGCGGATGAGATCTCTGTTGCGATAGCCCTGCACCGCCAGGCGATCCACGGGGAATATTGCGAAAAACGGTGAATAATAGTATATAATCTGTAACGTGAGGAGTTGTTAAACTCCTGAATCACTATTCTTCACGCTGAGGAGCTTTTTGCCGGAGCCCAAATGGCAAAACGAAAAGCGGTGAGCATATGCCAATGATTTCACAAAGGAGAAGAAAATGCGCAAGCTACAATTCCGTACACTACTCATTTTAGTCACGTTGTTTGTGCTGGCAGGGCTAACGTTGACGGCTTGCAGCCAGGAAGCAGCGGTAGAAACGCCGGCCCCTGAAGAGGCCGCGCCGACTGAAGAGGTCGAAGAACCTGAAGAGGTCGAAGAACCGGAGGCAGAACTATCTGGAATGGTCGGCGTGGTGCTGCCCACGCGGGAAGAGCCGCGCTGGATCCAGGACGAGACGCGTTTCCGGGATGCGTTTGAGGACGCCGGATACGAGGTAGAGATTTTGTTCAGCGAGGGCGACTCCTCGCGGGAGCTGTCCAACGTGCAGGACCTGATCACGCGGGGCGTGGAAGTGATCATCATCACGCCGCATGACGCCACAGCGGCGGCGGCAGCTGCCGAGGCGGCGCACGACGCGGGGGTGA
>DATHSI010000223.1:0-35909 GCA_035464315.1 Candidatus Sulfomarinibacteraceae bacterium | reverse complement strand
GACGGCGGCCCGATCATGCAGTAATCTATAGCCAGTTCGCAAGCCACAGGAGGGAAGGAAGTGCGACTGGAAGAGGAACATCGACGTCTGCATAGCCGCGGGGAGATGGTTAAATTCGCCATCCTGGTCATTATCTTTCTGCTGACCGTATTGACGGTGAGCGCGCTGCGGCCCCTGATCTTTGAGCAGGTGGTGCCCGCCGTATTTGGCTGGAACGAGAGCGTCGATGCAGCCGGCGAGCCCGCCGCTGACCCGGCAACGGCCACACCAAGGCCCACAGTGCAAGCCACGCCCACAGAAACCGTGGAGGAGGAAGCGACGCCGGACGAAAGCACACCTCCGGCCCCAGACCCGACCCCCATTACCTATGAAGTACAACCCGGCGACACACTGGTCAGAATCTCCGAGCGCTTCGGCGTATCCATCCAGGCCATCGTCCAGGCCAACGGCATCGCCAACCCCGACCGTATTCAGCCGGGAGACGTGATTGTTATTCCGGTTGAGTAGAGATTGGTTGATTGGAGATTGGTACATCTCGGTAATAATCTCCGCTCTCCAATCTCTGATCTCCCTTCACCGCTTCCGTCCGCGACGCGATCTCCCCGTGTAGCTTGGCGCTTCCAGGGCGAAGAAGGTGCAACGGGCGCCGTCGAGCATGCGCGCCTGTAGCTTGGGATCGATCTCGTCAATTGGTGTCGCGGTAGTGATGATGGTCGGCAGGCGCGCGGCGTAACGGTGATTGAACAACTGGTAGAGCTTCTCCCGCGCCCAGGCCGTGGCGCTTTCCATGCCCAGGTCATCCAGCACCAACAGGGGCGCGGTCTTTATCTCCCGAAACCGCTTGTCCAGGCGGATGCCGGCGGCGGGGTTGAAGGTGTCGCGCAGGTGATCCAGCAGATCGGGCACCGTGATAAAGAGGACCGCTTCGCCCCGGTTGGAGACGTGGTTGGCGATTGCGGCTGCCAGGTGGGTTTTGCCGTTGCCGTAGGCCACGCTGTAGAACACCAGCCAGCCGTCGGGGTTTTCGGCGAACTCCCGCGCCGTCTGGTAGGCGCGCCGCAGATTCTCGGCCTGGTTCCGCGGCAGCTCCTTCTGGCGCAGATCGAAGTTGTCGAAGCGCATGTCGCCGAGCAGATTCAGGGTGGAAAGCTCCGATGTCTCCTGATCAACGCCGGCGCGGCGAAAGTCCGGGGCGGAGATGTGGATGATGTCCGCCAGGCTGGGATCGACCATGCGCGAGCGGATGCGCAACTCTACCGACTCCAGCTCTACGTTGGTGGTAACCACCGTCGGCAGACGCGCATTATAGCGGTAGTTGAAGATCTGATAGAGCTTCTCCTGCGCCCATTCGGTATTGCTCTGCGTGCCCAGGTCGTCCAGGATCAGCAGCCGGGCGTTGCGCACCTGGTCGAAGCGCTGGTCGTAGCTCACCGGCGCGTTGGGACTGAAAGCGCTGCGCAAATGGTCTAGCAGATCGGGGGTGTTGATAAAGAGAACCGGATAGCCAAGAGACAGGCGATAGTTGGCAATAGCCGCGGCGAGATGGGTCTTGCCACAGCCATAGCCCCCTTTCAGGATCAGCCAGCCTTGCGGCTCGTGGGCGAAGGCCAACGCCCGGTCGTAAGCCATCTTCAAATTGCGCTGCTTGGTCGGGGTTAATCCGTGCCCCTCGGGGATGAAGCTGTCGAAGGTACACTCCTTCAGGGCGCCCAACTGGCTCATACGGATCAGCTTCTCATGCCGGGCAGCCTCCAACTCGGCAGCGCGGCAGGTGCAGGGGACAGCGCGTCCAAAGGCGGGATCTTCAGGTCCTACGTCGGGCACTACGAAGCCGAGGCCGCCGCACTCCGGGCAGTCAGGATCGCCCTTGCCCCCGGAATCTTCCGGCGGCTCCGGCGGCTCACCGTTTGATGATGTCACGATACTGTTCCGGAATTTGTCTTCGTAAATTCTTTTGAGAATCTCGGCGGTCGATTCCATCTTGTTTTCCTTCCTGGCGCCAACGTTCAAGAATGGCCAGGACGTAGCGCCACTTTCGCACGTTATTCTCCACGGCTGCCTCAATCGCTTCTTCTATCCAGCGCATGGGGTAGGTCTGTTCCGCGTCGCGCAACTCGTCGGCGATCATCGGCGTCAGCGCCCCGATGTTTTGCTCGTATAGCACGAAGATATTGGGCCGTTCTACCAGAAGGGAAACCGGCTCATCACTGTCCGGGCCGGGCCGCCACTCGCCGCGAGTGATACCTTCTACCGCCGCGCGTCCTTTCTCTGTGTTGGGAAAGTACAGCTCCATCTTGCCGTCCGCGCTTTCCACGTTGACGTGCAACAGCGTGCCGCGGGCCACAGCTCGTTCAATGCCGTCCATCAGGTTCTCGGCAGCCAGCGTGGCTGTCGGCCCCAGTCCCTTCATAAACTCACTATCATTGAGGTAATCGGTCAGGCGCAAATAGCGCACCTGGCCATCTTTCTGAGCCAGCGCCCAGAACGTGTACAGCGTCACCTTCAGTTCAGGCAGGTTGTCAATGATCGGCAGCAGGTCACTGAAAAACAGGCTGGGAACCGGCGTTGCGCGCACTTTGCCATCGGGGAAACCGGGAAATCCTTTCATGGCCTGTTAGAGACGCACCTCCTGCCGCTGCAAATTGCGGAAGGTTGCCAGCTTGCCGTGCCAGTACAGATCAATCGCTCCCGTGGGACCGTTACGGTGCTTGGCCACGTTGATCTCGGCGATATTGGGCCGGTCCGTCGTCTCGGGGTTGTAATACTCATCGCGATAAATAAACATGACGATGTCCGCGTCCTGCTCGATACTGCCGCTGTCTCGCAGGTCCGACAGTTGCGGGCGCTTGTCCTGGCGATTTTCCACAGCGCGACTGAGCTGGGAGGCGGTGACCACGGGTACGTTCAGCTCGCGCGCCAATCCTTTCAGCCCGCGCGAAATCTCACTGATCTCTTGCACGCGGTTGTTGCTGGTGCGCTCGGCCTGCATCAGCTGTAAATAGTCGACCATGATCAGGTCCAGACCGTGTTCGGCGTAGAGCCGGCGGGATTTGGTCCGCAACTGCATAGGCGTGATGGAAGGCGTGTCGTCGATGAAGATGCGAGTTTCCGAGAGGCGACCGATAGCTTCCAGAAAAATGGGCCACTCTTGCTCGTGCAACTGACCCCGCCGCAACCGCTGCGAATCAATGCGCGTCTCGGCGGCGATCATGCGCTGCACCAACTGCTCGCCGGACATTTCCAGGTTGAACATGGCCACGCGCTTGCCGTGGCGCATGCCGGCGTGCAGGGCCATGCCTAGTTGAAAAGCGGTTTTGCCCATGCCGGGACGGGCGGCGACGATAAGCAGGTCCGATTTGTTCAGCCCGCCGAGCAGACGGTCGATGTCGCTGTAGCCCGTGGGCACGCCGATCATCTCATCGCCGCGCTCGTGCAGCTCCTCCACGCGGTCCAGATAGGCGCGGGCGATGTCGCGCACGGGAACCAGGTCACGCGTCGTGCGCTCCTCGCTGACGCTGAACAGGGCCTGTTCGGCGCGGTCGATGACGACGTTGATGTCCTCATCCTCATCGTAGGCCAGGTTGGCAATCGCGCCCGCGGCGGCGATCATGCGCCGTCGCAGCGCAGCCCCTTCAACCAGTCGTGCGTAGCTGCGCGCGTTCACCGAGGTGGGAACGGCATTCAGCAGACTGATCAAATACGCTTCGCCGCCCACGTCGTCAAGCTGATTTCGTTTGCGCAGCACTTCCGTCAGAGTAATGAAGTCCAGCGGTTCCCGCGCCTCGTGCAAATCCAGAACTGCCTGATAGATCCACTTGTTCGGCTCGCGATAGAAAGCCTCGGGTTTCAGGAACGAAGCGACTTCCAGAATAGCGTCGGGGTCAATGAGTAAAGAGCCGAGGACGGCTTCCTCAGCTTCGGCGCTGTGAGGCGGCAGACGATCGATAGAATTGCTCATGAAATAAACTGGCCTACTTTGTTGACTATGCTGGTCAGGGTGCGCCGACCTCGCCCGGCTGGAGCAGCTTCAGACCGGGGTTCAAATCACGACCAAAGGCCGGCGCGACCTGATGGAACTAAAAACGTGAAACGTGATCATTCACGTTCCACGTTTTAAACGCGACATTTACAGGAAAGCGAGTCTCAGGTCTGCTCCTGTAACTACTCGTCCAGGTCGTCGAAATCGAGTGTATCGACGAAATCGGAAAAGGCATCCAGGCTCTCATCTTCATCCACTTCTTCTTGAAGATCAGGCTCCGGCTGGATGCCGGCATCTTCCATCACATGCTCTTCGACAAAGATAGGGGCTTTGGCCCGAACTGCCAGAGCGATGGAATCAGAGGGGCGACAATCGATCTCTTTCAATTCCCCATCCACATCAACAAAGAGCGTGGCGTAAAAGACCTGGTTGCGCAAATCGTTGATCAGGATGTGGGAAATGCTGCCCCCCATCTCTTCAATGGCCTGTTTTAGCAAGTCATGGGTGAGCGGCCGTGCGACTTCAGTGTTCTGTAACTCAATGGTGATTGCTTCCGCTTCGCAAGGACCAATCCAGATCGCCAACTGCTGCTCACTATCGATATCCTTGAGCATGACGATACGGTGTTGAGAAACAAGGCTGATGCGAATACTGTCAATCACGACCTCTATCATACTCTCACCTTCTTGACTCTGGGCTAATAGTAAGTGTGGGCGCCAAAGTCAGCCTACTACGTGGGCATTGTAGCATAAAACGCCCAAAGCTTCATCTGCTGTTGGTCATACTATAAGCCAGATTTTCAGTTCAGCAATACCCAATTCTGATTCTTTAAGGCCATAGTCAAGGTGCGCAGACGCGTGCGGTTGCCTTCGCTGATCAAAACGACCGCCTCGTTGCCCCGCAACTCGACGCTGTGCACTTCAAGCCCCAGGCCGCTCAGCTTAGACACGATCTCCTGGTAGTTAGCGCCCAGTGGATCGACGAAATTGCCGTTGTTAGCCAGCGCCCGCTCCACGCTGTCCAGAATCACGTTGGCGCGATTGTACTCACCTTCCATCAGCGCCTGGTCGACAGCGTATAACATCACTTCCAGCGTCACATTTATCTGGTCAGTGGGATGGCGCGTCAGATCGGCCGTCAATTGACGCTGCTCCAGCTCCTGGGGGAACGGCAGCCACGCCTTCAGAAAATGGGCCGTAGGATCGTAGAGAAGCTGATAGTCGCGCATGACGTCATAGTAGCGTATCGTCGTCAGCAAATCGTTGGCCGCCGCCGGATCGCGGGGCGCGGCGTCTACCTCGCGCAACCATTCCTCTTCAAACTGCGCCAGAGAGCGACCAAGGTGTAGCTGCAAGCTGCGCTCCACCGTTGCAGAGTGGTCTTCGCGCCCCTGCGGCACCACATCGCTGTAGAAGTTCCGCACCGTCTCCCAACCATAGCGCCGCACAATATAATCGATGAGCCCGGCGGCTTCCAGATAGCCGATTTCGTGCTGGTGGTCGTAGAAGTTGTCTATGACATCATGCAAGGGCACGTAGAGGCCGGCCTCGCGCAACCCTTTTACCCTCTGCAGAATATTCTCCTGCTTATAGTGCCCCCCGGCGGCCCAAACAGCCAGCCCTTCAGCCAGGAACGGAATGCGGTTGGGCGCAAACTGGCGGTCAAGCAGGTGTACCGTTTCGTGAACCAGCACTTCGTGGAGGCCGCCACCGGCATAGTTGCGGTCAAGGTAGGAGATGACGACGTTGGAGCGGGCGTACCCACCCTGGCCGATCACGCGGTCGATCAGGTAAATGTCTATCTTGGACTCCGGTTGCACTTGAAGGCGCTCGCTGGCCTGATCCACCGCCTGCTGCGCCGTTTGCTTCAACTGTTCCAGGTCGCGATGCGCGGCCGTGTCGCTAACCACGCGCAGAACGCAGCACTCTATTTCGGCCGTGACCCAGCTCTGGTTCGCTTCAGGCCAGGGTCGCGCCTGCGGTGGATGCACGGGCACGGTGAGAACCACCTGATTGTTGTCCGGATTCTCGTCGCCGACGGTAATTGTGTCATCAGGATCCAACGTCACCGTCACCTCGTGCTCGCCCGCCATGCCTTGCGTATCCCAGGACCAGGCAAACAGGGCAACGGCATCGCCGGCGAGGTTGCGGCCGGTCAGCGCGCCGGGCAACGTTAGGTGATCGCCTACATCAATCTGCACGCTGACCGCGCCGGGCTCAATAATGTCGGGCACGTTAGCCATAACGTAAAAAGTGACCACGTCCCCGTCGTAAATTTCAGGAACCGGGTAAAGGAACACGTCTTCGGCAGACAGGCTTAAATCCCCGCCTTCGGGCGGCGGCGGCGGCGCGGTGGGCTCGTCGGTCGCCGTGGGCGCCGCGGTGGGGGGCGACGTGGCTGATGGCTCTGACGTCGGCGCGAAGGTGGGCAATCCGGCGATTCCGGTGGCGGTGGTCGCCGGCGGCGGTTGGCTCGTCGGCGACGGGCTTTGTACCGTTTCAACCGGCAACGTGGCGGCAGGGCCAGAGGGCGCGACGGTCGGGTCCGCACTGGCCGTGCATGCCGCCAACAATACGCTAAATGATATAATTGCCAGGCGTTTGATCAATACACTCATAACGATACTGGTCCATTGTACATGAACATCTGGCAGCAGGAGTGCATGTGTTGCAAGTCTAAGAGCTTTCTAAAAGTTCCCCGCATAGTATATGGGCTGCCTCCCCTCTTAACCTGACGGCTCCCCTATCCCCTATCGACAGGTCGGCAACGCCGTCATTCTTGTACACTTGTTTCGCTCAAGCTCCATTGTATTTTCTTTTACCCGTCCGTACCAGCACAAATTATAACCCCCACACGCCCAAACGTTGCGCAAGTCCCACCGTCCACTGGTAAATTCATCACGCGCTCCTTATAATACCAACTCGAGTAGAGCATCCCGCCCGACAACCCTTTACCACAGAGACATAGTCCTCACATTCAGGAGAGCTAACATGGCTTTTACAAATATCAAGGTGCCCGATGGCAAGAAGATCACGTTTTCGGACGGCAAATTGCACGTCCCTGACCGGCCCATTGTGGCTTTCATCGAAGGCGACGGCATCGGCGTAGACATTACACCGGCGGCAATGAAGGTATGGGACGCCGCTGTAGAAAAGGCTTATGGCGGCCGGCGCCAGATCGCCTGGATGGAAATCTATGCCGGCGAGAAAGCGGCGGAGCAATACGATGGCGACTATATGCCCGAGGAAACGTTCGACGCCATGCGCGAGTATCTGGTGGGCATCAAAGGGCCGCTCACGACGCCGATTGGCGGCGGCTTTCGCAGCCTGAACGTCACCCTGCGCCAGGTGCTGGACCTCTATGCCTGTGTGCGACCTGTGCGCTATATCCCCGGCACGCCCAGCCCCATGCGCGAGCCGGAGAAGATGGATATGGTTATCTTCCGCGAGAATACGGAAGACGTCTATTCGGGCATCGAGTGGCCGGCGGCATCAGAGGGCGCGCAGAAAATCATTCGCTTCATGGAAAACGAGCTGGGCAAAGAGGTGCGCGACGGCTCGGCCATCGGCATCAAGCCGGTGAGCGAATTTGGCACCAAGCGGCTGGTGCGCCAGGCTATCGAATACGCCATGGCGCGCGGCCGGGAGAGCGTCACCCTGGTGCACAAAGGCAATATTATGAAGTTCACCGAAGGCGCTTTCAAGAACTGGGGCTACGAGCTGGCTGCCGAGGAGTTCGGCGAGCGCACCATCAGCGAGGACGAAGTCTGGGAATCGCATGATGGGCAGCCACCTGAGGGCAAGATCGTGATCAAAGATCGCATCGCGGATAACATGCTGCAGCAGTTGTTGACGCGCACGGAGCAGTACGACGTCGTGGCCACGCTGAACCTCAACGGCGACTACATGAGCGACGCAGCCGCGGCGCAGGTGGGCGGCCTGGGCATGGCGCCCGGCGGCAACATCGGCGACGGCATCGCCCTCTTTGAAGCGACCCACGGCACAGCGCCCAAGTACGCGGGCCAGGATAAGGTCAATCCCAGCAGCCTGATCCTCAGCGGCGTGATGATGCTGGAATACATGAACTGGGATGAAGCGGCCGATCTGATCGTCGCAGCCATGACGCGCACGATTCAGGACAAGACGGTGACCTACGATCTGCACCGCCAGATGGAAGGCGCTACCAAGCTGAGCACATCGCAATACGCCGAGGCTATTGTGAAGAACATGGATGCCTGAACCGGCCAAAGTGCTGACCATCGCCGGCTCCGACAGCGGCGGCGCAGCCGGGCTGCAGGCGGATCTGAAAACGTTCGCCGCGCTTGGCGCATACGGCATGAGCGCCGTGACGGTGGTAACCGCGCAGAATAGCGTCGGCGTGCAGGCTGCGCACCAGGTGCCAACGGAGCTGGTGTTGCAACAGATCGACGCTGTGCTGGATGATTACGGCGCGGCGGCAATCAAGAGCGGGTTCATGGGCGAGGCGACGCTGATTGCCGCCGTGGCTCAGCGCCTGCGCGCCTGGCGCGAGCAGCGCCACTTCTACCTTATTGTCGATCCGGTGCTGGTGAACCACCGGCGCGAGGCGATGTTCGGGCCGGACGTGGCCCGCGCCTACTGCCGCCGCCTATTGCCCCTCTGCGACCTGGTCACGCCCAACTGGTCCGAAGCGACGTTGATGGGCGGGCAACGTGTGAGCACGCTCTCTGAAGCCAGGGCGGCAGCGCAGGCGCTGCAACAGATGGGCGCACCCAACGTACTGCTCACGGGGTGGCCTGAGGGCTCACAGGTGGTCGATATTTTCTGCGAGGCGAACGGTTCCACGACAGTGCTGCGCGCGCCGCGCTTCGATACGCCGCACACGCACGGCAGCGGGGACACGCTCTCCGCCGCCATCACCGCTCTGCTGGCCCAGGGCGCGCCGCTGGAACAGGCCATCCACCAGGCCCGCGCCTTCACCGCCGCGGCGATCAAGGGCGCGCAAGAGTGGCAGATGGGCGCGGGACATGGGCCGTTGAATTACTGGGAGGCAGAGTGGAGATCAGAGATTAGGGATTAGACGACCGCAACCCCCGATCTCCAGTTACCAATCTCCAATCTCCCGTTACCAATCTCCAATCCCCAGTTACCAATCCCCGCCCCTCCATCTTGCCCGGTAATGGCAAATTTGTTACTATACTTTCAAAACATTTTGAAAGTAGGGTAAGCTATGCATGAAAGTCTGGTCACTGTAAACGACAGCACAGTGGCGGGTCTGGGGCGGTTAGCGCGCTTTTTTGGGTTCAGCGAAGTCATGGGTCGCCTTTACGGCACCCTGTTGCTGAGCCCCACCCCGCTCTCCCTGGACGAATTGGCGGAACGGTTACAGATTAGCAAAGGCTCCGTGAGCATGAATATGCGCTCGCTGGAGCGCTGGGGGATGGCCCAGGAAGTGTGGATGCGCGGGGAGCGCAAGAAGTACTATGAGGCGGAGCCAGATCTCTGGCAGGTGATGCGCAACGTGCTCAACGGGCGCGAACGGCGCGAGGTGGGGCTGGCCCTGGAAGTGCTGGACGAAAGCGTGGAGAAGTTGAAGTCCGCAGAGGACGAGCTGACGCCTGAGGAGAAGGAGCTGTCCGAGTTCTATTTGGAGCGCATGGACGACCTGCAAGCCTTCTTCCACGTGGCCCAGATCGCGCTGGAGACGGTACTCAACAGCCAGGACTCGCTGGACTTTGAAGAGATCACCAAGATCGATATCGGCTAAGCGCCCCCGCCAATGAAGATTGCAGTCGGATCGCGTAACCCGGCGAAAGTGGCTGCCGTGCACGACGCCGTGGTCGGGGTGTGGCCTGATAGCGAGGTGTGCGGTGTGGAAGTGCCCTCCGGCGTCTCCGCCATGCCTATGAGCGACGCCGAATGTCTCGCCGGCGCGCAGAACCGGGCCAAGGCGGCGCGCGCCGCGCTGGACGCCGACCTGGGCGTGGGTTTGGAGGGAGGCGTTCACCGCGATGAAGCCGGATTAATGTTGATGGGCTGGGTGGCCATCGTCGCCAGAGACGGCCGGCAGGGCATTGCAGGCACGGCGCGTTTGCCGCTGCCGAAGCGTATCGCCGAGCGGGTGCTGGCGGGCGAGGAGCTGGGGCCGGTGATGGATGAGCTGCTGGGCGTGCACAAGAGCAATCACCGCGGCGGCGCCGTCGGCGCCCTGACCAACGGCCTGATCCTGCGCGCCGACGCCTTCGCCATGGCTGTCAGCTACGCCCTGAGCCCCTTCGTAGCGCCGGAATTTTACGGCTGATTCCCACGCGCGCATACCTCTTTTACATTTCCCCGCGGGCAATCCTCAACGCAGTTGTTTTCACCCTTAGCTCATCTGTGCTACACTGTTAGCGACGGCCGGGTCGTGAAACAGATCTGTTTCCGGCTGTCTATCGTGACTGCCAGCAAGGGGATGGGTAGATGACGCTTGAACTGGAGAAACTGACCAAGGACATCGAAACGATGGCGCGGGGCGCTTACCAGCGACGCCAGGAAGAGAATGCGCTGCTGGAACAGCTGTTGGAGAAATTGCGGGAGCATCGCACGGCGTGGCAGAAAATTGATCGGGCCATGACGACGGCTATCAATACCGTGGACATGAAATGGTATCGCGGCGCATGCCCGCTCGGCGACCGCGAGCCGCTGGACGCGGCCATTCCCGCCCCACCCCCGCCGCCGTCGGCCACGCTGGTGGCCTGCGACGGCTCGCAGATTATTCCCAACCGCCACGGTGCTTACCTCTACTCGGTGATTAACGTGGGCATCATCGTCTATTATCATGGCGAGGGCTGCGCGCCGCTGCAGGACACGCGCCCCACACTGGATTACCCCGGCAACGGCGAGGACGGCGATGCCTTTGTAGACAAGGCGGCGCTGGTCAGTCTACGGCGCGATCTGGCCGAGATCGAGACGCTGGTAGAAACGGCGGGCGAGTATCAGGACAGCGATCAGCCCGTACTTGCACTCCTGGACCAGCGCTTGCTCTACTGGCCCGTGGGCTCTTCCGGAGAAGAGGAAGGGCAGCGCGTGCTGTTCGGCTGGCAGCAGGCCATGTCCCAGTCGTGCGAAGACGAGTGCATGTTGGCCGGTTACATCGACCGGCCGGGAAAGCGCTCGGTGCTCACTTTTTTGAACACGCTGGACATTAACCGGCCTGGCTTCGATACGGCGCGCCTGATCCGGCCGGATTACGGGCCGGGATTTAACGACGTGACGCTGTTCAGACGGTTACTGACCGAGCCAGGCCAGCGCAGCGCGGTTTTCATCGACGTCTCGCAACACAACACCGAGTTCGCCAGGCGTGACCAGAACAACGAAGTGTGCTTCTTCTACCTCAACCCCAGCCCGCGCGGGCGGCAGATCGCGCGCGTGGACATTCCGCGCTGGGTGGCTGAAGATCCGCAGAAGGTAGAGTTGGTGCACGCGCTGGTCTATAATCAGTGCCAGATCATGGGCGATTACCCCTACGTGTTGGCCCGCGCCGACGAGCTGGCTGTGGTCGGTTACCGCGACAAAGAGAGCCTGGATATCATGATTGAAAACGCCATGCAGCGCTACGGGCTGGCGGCGCGGCCCACGGCCAAGCAGGGCAGCAAGAACGTGGCCCGCGCCGGGCGCACGCGCCATGGCATGTAGTGGTCAGGGTGACGCCAGCTGAGAGGAATGCAAGATGATGCCTGAAACAATGTCCGCCGGTAACGGCCAGCGCGCGGAGCGCGGCAGCGAGATCGGCCGTGTGTTGCGCGCCAGCACCACGGGCTTTGCCGTGGGCTGCCGCGTGAACCAGTTGTCCGGTCCCAGTTTTGGTTGCCTGGTCAAAGCGCAGCCGCTGAACAGCAACGAGGCGATCTACGGCCTGGTCTACGACATGCACATCGACGACGATCCGCTGGTGCGGCGGCTGATCCTGGCCGAAAACCCGCGCCCGTCGGTGATCGAGGACCAGCGCAACAACCGCCTGCTGCCCATCGAGATGAGTGTGCTCACGGTGGGCTACGAACGCGACGGGCGGCTGACGCACGGGCTGCCGCCACGCCCGCCGCTCAACCTGGACCCCGTCTACCTCTGCCACGAATCGGCGGAGATTATGCGCTTCACGGAGCGACCGGCCTATCTGCGCCTGATTCTGCGCACGGTGGACACGCCGGTGCCCGTGGATCAGCTTTTGGTGGCGCACCTGCGCCAGGCGTACGAGCAGCGCGGGCGCGACGCGAAGTGGGCGCTGACCATGATCCAGGAGCTGGTGGAACTGCTGCGCGGCGACTACGAACTGCTCATCCCTACCCTGGAAGCGATCAGCGAAGCCTTGCCCGGCCTGCCGCTGGCAGACGAGGCAGCATTGGAGAGATAGCATGAACCAGGACATTGGCTACATCATCGGCGGCGGCCTGCGCGAAGGATTTTTGGTGCGGCTCACCGTGCCCGCCGAGACGGTGCAGGAAGGCAGCTTTGTGGTCTGCGACAGCGGTCAGTGGCGCTTCTATGGCCTGGTGACCGACCTGCAACTGGGAGCCACCGACCCTCGCTTCGCCGACGAGCAGGCGGACCGCCTGCAGCCCGCGGTCCAGAATTTGTTGCTGGGTAAGACGCTGTACACGACGCTGACCGTGTATCCCACGCTGATGATGAATATCGGGCCGGACCTGGACCAGAAACCGCAGGCGTTCCTGGAGTGGCAGGAACAGTCGGAAAATGGACAGGTGGGACCGCAACCGGTGAAGACGGTGCCCACGCACCACGCGCCGGTGCGCCTGGCCGACGAAGGGGACGTGGCCGAAATTTTCCCCGGCGATTTCGTGATCGGCTACACCATTGAGCAGAAGCACCCGGTTGCTCTGGACCTGCGCCGTCTGGTGAAACGCTCCAGCGGCATCTTCGGCGCGACCGGTACGGGCAAGAGCTTCCTGACGCGCATGGTGCTGGCGGGGCTGATGAAGGAAGACGTCGCCGGCGCTCTGGTCTTCGACATGCACAACGAGTACGCCTTTGACGATATTGACTCCGACAACGACGCCACCGTGTGGGGATTGCGCTCTCTCTTTCGCAGCAAGGTGCAGGTGGCGGCGTTGGGCAAAGGGGCCACGGTGCGCGGCAAGATGCCCGACTTCACGCTGGAACTTTCCCTGGACGATTTTCGCACCGGCGACATCCGCCTGCTGGCTGACGCCCTGAATCTGACGGACACGGCGGAGATTACGCTGGGCGCGCTGGTGCGCGATTTTGGCCCGGACTGGTTTGTCAACTTCATGCGGCTGCAGCCGGGCGCCGTGGACATGGATCCGGAGACGGGCAAGACACAGCCGGCGGAGAACTCCGTCGCCTTCTGGGCCCGGCAAAACAACGTGCACGAAAAGGCGGCGGAGGCGCTGCACCGGCGGCTGGCGCATATTTACGACAAACCGTATGTGGTGGAGCAGCCCGCCAGCGACGCCGTCAGCGACATCGTGGACAAGCTGGAGCATGGGCGGCACGTCATCCTCAGCTTCGGCGAGCACGACAGCGACCTGGATTACCTGCTGGTGAGTAATATTCTGACTCGCCGCATCCGCGAGCACTGGGTCAAGAAGACGGAGACGCACAAGAGCGAGGGCGGCCCCGCGCCGCGCCCGCTGGTCATCGCCATCGAGGAGGCGCACAAGCTGTTGAACCCCCACATCTCGGGGCAGACGGCGTTCGGCATCATCGCCCGCGAGCTGCGCAAATATTTCGTGACGTTGCTGGTGGTAGACCAACGCCCGTCGGGCATCGACGACGAAGTGATGTCCCAGCTGGGCACGCGCATCACGGGCTGGTTGGGCGACGAAGACGACATTCGCGCCGTGCTCACCGGCCTGGCGGGCCGCGATCAGTTGCGCGGCATGCTGGCCCGGCTGCGGGAGAAAGAGGAAGTGCTATTGCTGGGCTGGGGCGTGAAGATGCCCATCCCCGTGCGCTCGCGCCGCTATGACCAGGGTTTCTACGACGACATGCGCGACAGGAAAGGAAAAGGCAGCAGCAAGAAGACCGACAGCCTGCCGGCCATCGACAGCATTGACGATATTAATGCCGATCTGTTCGGATAAAGGAGCGGTCAGTTAAGCCCATCCACAGCGGGCAGTCCCATCTCGCGTCGCATCTCTAGCAGCTTCTCCACCTGATGGTCGGGCAGCGGGTTCTCCACGCCTAACTGCGCCAGCATAAAAGCCACGCGCGCGCTTTGTTCCACCGTCTCCAGGCGCATAAACGCTTCCATGGGATCGGCGCCCACGGTTAGCGAGCCGTGGCGTTTGAGCACCAGGGCATCGTGCTCTTTAATCAGGCCACGGATGGCGCGGGCGTTTTCTTCGCTGGCGGGGGTAGCGTACTCGGTGACGGGCACGCGGCCCAGGAGCACGACCATTTCCGGCAGCAGCCTGTCGTCGAAGGGAATTCCGGCGATGGAGAGGGTGATGGTGATGGGCGGATGGGCATGCACCACGGCGCCCACGTCCGGGCGGCGGCGATATACTTCCAGGTGCATGGGCAGCTCGCTGGTCGGCTCCAACCCTTCGCTCTGCGGCGTCTGCCCCGGCAGCAGGGCGCCATCCTCGTCAACCAGCAACAGTTCCTCCGGTTCCAAAAATGCCTTGTGCAGGCCGGAGGGCGTAATGAGCAGACGGTCCGGCGCCAGCCGCGCCGAGATGTTGCCCTCGTTGGCGCTGATAAATCCTTTCTCGTACATCAGACGGCCAATGCGCACGATCTCCTGGCGCATCCGCTGTTCTTCTTTCGCCATTCGTATCTACCTGTATTTTTCTACTTCTTCGATCAGACGGCCGGGGTTGCCGTCGTAAACATGCCAGTCTATTTCGCCCCGCACCATGCCCAACAGGATGGTCGCCAGAGCTTCATTCACCGGCGTGGCGACGCCCAATTCGCGGCCTGCCTCAGCCACCGCGCCGTTATGAAAGCGCACTTCGTTGTCTTTGCGCCCCGCCGACAAATCCAGGTGGAATGAGGGCAATTTGTTGCCGCGACCACCGGCGACCATGCGCGTCAGAACCGGCTTGACGATGAAGTCCGGCAGGCGGCGCACGGCTAACGAGAGACGCGTCGTGGGCGTGCCCGGCAAGTCGACCACCTTCAGCTTCAGCCGGCGCATAACTTTCAGGGCCTCGCTCAGCATCTCCATTTCCAGATCGTACGTCGGGTCATGACTGTAGATTGCCTTAGGGTGGCGGTTGATGATGGCCGAACTGGCGTTGCCCATCATGTTCAGCAGGGCTTTGGACCACTTCATGGCCCGATAGTTCTTAATTCTTTGCGTGGGGATACCCGCTTCCGCAAAGGTCTGCACCCACCTGCGAATATCCTGACGCTCGCGGGTGGGCGCCAGTGCCAGGCCGCGCCCGCTGCGTTCCACCTCAATGTGGTCCGGCGTCTGTCGCGAAACGGGCGTGGTCAGGGACCCGGCGATCAGCAACGCGTTCAGATCTTCCATGATCATCTCCTCGATGCCGATGCCGTTCTGCAGGGTAAGCAGCGGTGGAAATGGCTGAGGACAAAAGGCGATGAGCGGATTCAGTGCTTCGGATACATCATACGACTTCATACCCAGGACGATCAGATCATAGCTCTCATCGTCCAGGAACGCCTGGCGCACCGAGGTTACCAGCGCCACGTCGGCAAGCACGTCGGGCTTATCGGGGTGCGACAGGCGCAACCCGCTCTTGCTGATCGTTTCTGCCGCGTTCGGCCGCACGACCAGCGTAACTTCGTGGCCGGCGCTCGCCAGACTGCCGCCTACGTAGCTACCGACGGCGCCCGCACCATATACCAGCACTCTCATGGCCCTGTTCTCCCACAGCTATGCATGTTGCAATTATGCATTGTTGCCCTGTACGTTAATGCTCGGTGCAATAATGTACCTTATTCTCGCCTAAACGCGCCACCGGGCAACGATAGCGCGCCTTTACTTAACTGTCCAGACGACTGCCGGTGAAATGTGGGTAGCCGTTGATGAAATCGGAGACATCCATAGCGCTCTTTCCCGCCAGCTGCACTCGCACTAATTGCAGCGCGCCCTCTCCTGTGGCCACCAGCACCGCATCGCCCGCCTGCCACACCGTGCCGGGCGCCAGCGACTCGCCGGCGGAGTCGCTGCTCTGGTGGGGGCGCACGTCCAACAGCTTCAGCCGCCGGCCGTCCCATGTGGTGAAAGCGCCGGGCCACGGCGTCATGGCCCGCACGCGCCGGTCCAGCGCCTCGCTGTCCTCGGTCCAATCCAGGCGGCCATCCTCTTTCTTGATCATCGGCGCATAGGTCGCTTCGTCGTCGTCTTGCGGTTGCGCCTGCAACTCGCCGCGCAAGATCGCCGGCAGGTGTTCGCGGAGCATGGCAGCTCCCAGTTCGGCCAGCCGGTCGTGCAGCGACGACGCCGTCTCGCGCTCGTCGATGGTCACCGCGCAACGGACAAAGACGGGACCGGTGTCCAGACCTTCGTCCATCTGCATCAGGCTGACGCCCGTCTGCCGGTCGCCGGCCAGAATCGCGTATTGGATGGGCGCTGCGCCGCGCCAGCGAGGCAGCAGCGAGGCGTGCACGTTGATGCAGCCGCGCGGCGGCAACTGCAGGACGTGCGCGGGCAGGATCAGCCCATAGGCGGCGACCACAATAGCCTCCGGCCGCCAGCGAGCCAGCGGTTCGGCCATCTCCGGCTTGCGCAGCGAGGCAGGTTGGTAGAGGGGAATGTCATGAGCCTCGGCGCAGACTTTCACAGGTGAGGGGCGCAGCGACTGCCCGCGACCGGCCGGGCGGTCAGGCTGGGTGACGACGCCGACCACTGTCTGCGTGGCAATCAGGCCCTCCAGCGCCGGAACGGCGAAGTCCGGGGTTCCCATAAAAACAATTCTAGACATAGGCGCATTCTAGCACGCGCCGTGAGAGACCTGCAAGGCAATGGTAAGTAGCCGCGGATTCCGTTCCGCGCTCCGCGAGCGAGACCCGCACAGGAAAGACGCGCAGCTAGCAAGCTATAGAAAGCTCGGCTACGAGGAGACGCTTTGGAGTTTGCGAGTGCCCTGCGCAGTACTTCCGGTCAATTGACGGCGCGCCGCTCAGATCCTAAAATCTGTCGGAGTGGGAAGCACGCGTTCATTGCCAGAAAAACCGACGACACACACAAGCAGGAGGGTCTGATTCTATGGATATTGGCAAAGCGTTTACGTTCGTCACGGAAGATGAGGAGTGGTTGGTCAAGCTGGGTATCGCCGCCGTGGCGTCGCTCCTCTCTTTTCTTTTCTTCCCCATCTTCTTGCTCGTAGGCTACATGGTAGGCGTGACGCGTAACGTGTACAGTGGCGCGAAGCGTCCCCTGCCCCAATGGGACGATCTGGGCAGGCTGTTCAAGGATGGAATTCTGGTGAGTATTGGCCAATTCGTGTACACGCTGCCCGTCTGGATTCTGGTGTGCGTGGGCATGGTTGCCACCATCGGTTTTAGCGGGTTGGAAGAGTTCAATCCCGACGCCATGGTCGCCGTGATGGGCACGACGTGGGCCGTGTTGGCCTGCCTGATGGCCATTCTGGCGGTAGCCCTCTTTTTCATCAGCCCTGCTATTTTCATCCAGTACGTGCGCCACGAGAACTTTGGGGCCATGATGCGCGTGGGCGAAGTGTTGGGCATCGCGCGCGATAACCTGGTCCCCATCATCATGGCTGCCGTGGCCTCATTCGCCGCATCGCTGGCGCTGAGTGTGGCAGTCGCCGCCCTCAACGTGGTCCCCTGCCTGGGGGCGATCGTCGGCGTGATCCTGAGCATAATGGCCGGTCCCTGGATAATGGTGGCGATGGGTCATATGTATGGCCAGATCGCGGGCAGCGACGAGATGAAGGTAACCGCTACTTTCTGACCAGTAGCAAATGCCGCGTGCGTCGAAAATTGACGAGACGCGCGCGGCCCTTTACAATGCTATTAAAATGATCGGCTATTTTTTAAACAAATTTCCTGTTGCTTTAGAGGAGGCACGATAGATGGCAGATAACATTGACGTTGAAAACATGGATCCCCAGGGAGAGGTAACCTCAGACGATAAGTTGTGGGCGTTGTTAGCGT
Source organism: Candidatus Sulfomarinibacteraceae bacterium (assembly GCA_035464315.1). Lineage (GTDB taxonomy): Bacteria > Chloroflexota > Anaerolineae > Promineifilales > Promineifilaceae > JAAYYY01. Next base: position 17,840 of record DATHSI010000223.1, on the reverse strand, counting down.
ACGTGCTCACACCAATCGTTCCCATCATTATCCTTCTGCTGGAGGATAAGAAGAACCGTCCGTTCATACGCGCGCATAACGCGCAGGCGCTGGCCTGGGGTATTGTGAGCATTGTGGTCGGCGCCATCATCGGCGCGGTCCTGTGCGGCATCCCCTACTTCGTGATGTGGGCCATCGGTATCTACTGGGGCTGGCAGGCTTACCAGGGCCAGATGGTGAACATCCCGGTCATCACAGACTTTGTCAAGCAGCAGGGTTGGGCCTGAGAATAAAACGGCAGGCACAATCACAATTTAGGCGATAAGCAAAAGGCGGGCCATGCGGCCCGCCTTTTTCTCACTTCGCCGATGCCCGTTATTGCCTTTTATTCTATTCGGAGGGCATCGTCTTCAGCGTGGCTTCCACCTTGTCACTGTTCTCCGGCGGGCTGCCGGGCGGATAGGGCTTTGTGCCGAACTGCGTCAGCGCCGCCGCGCCCAGTCCCACACAGACCAACAGGCCAATGGCCAATCCCTCACCCCAGATGAAGGGCAACAGGCCCAGGCCACCGAATACGAGCGTCAACAGGGCTGTGCCCAGGGCCACAGCCAGTGGTTGACTGTTGCCGTGCAACGAGCGGAACAACATCCGGCCCAGCACGTCACCCAGGGCCACCCAGCCAAAGAGCGCCGCGCCCAGCATGGCCAGCGCCAGGAGGAAGACGGCGGGATAAAGCAGCAGGCCCACACAGGTAATGGCCAACACCACCAACAGCAACACAATGAGAGAGGGGCCGCCGATGGCCGTCAGGATGCCCACCGCGCCGCTGGCTGCCGGTTTGCGGCGAATGGCGTAACTCACGCGCTGTAACTGGCTCGGGAAGACAGTGGCAACGATGAGGGCCAGGATGCCCAGCAACAGGCTGCGACCGACGACCTCTCCTACATCCAGGAAGAAGTAGCCCAGGCGTGCCGTCAGCGAGGGGCCGCGCACCTCAGGGGGCCGCGGTGTTGGAACTTCTGGCGCGACCGGCGGCTCGGGCGGCGTGGGGCGATCAGGTGTCAATCTCTCCGGGGGAACGATGGCTCCCAGGACATCGCCCGGAATAAAATGCTCGCCGAAGGTGGGACAGCTCACAGCGTCGCTTTCGTCGTTGACAGAGGCGCCGAAGCTGAAGCAGGAACCGCCGACGGTGGCGCCGGGACGCAGGTCGAGGTTGCCGGCAAATAGCACCAGATCGCCGTCGATGGCCCCCGAAACGATCACGTCGCCGCCAAACACGGTGACGTCGCCGGTCACTTCGCCGGCAATCTCCACTGTGCCGTCAAAGACGGTAACGTCGCCATCGACGACGCCCCCTTCCTCGACGATCAGGACATCGTCAATAACCGTAATATTCTCCGTCACCCGATCGCCGTCTCGGATAATGCGATCGTGGGGGGCCGCCAGAGCCATGCTAGACGGCGCCAGCAACACAATCAACAGGGTGAGAACGATGGCAATACGTTTCATGATCGTTGTCTCCATTGTAATTCCTAGCGGAGGCGGCGCGGCTGGAAGACCAGCCGGCTGTAGACGCCAAGCCAAAGGGCAACGACGCCGACCATGACCACCAGCCAGGCCAGCACTGTAGGTTGCTCACCAACCAGCTCGCCGGCGCCACGCAACAACGCGCCGAGCATAACGCCCAACACCTGCAAGATGTGGCTGCAGGCCAGCCAGATACCGCGGAAGAAGGCGGGCTCGCTCAGGGCCGGAATCATTTGCAGCCCAAACGCGCCAATGACGGCAAGCGGAATAAGGCCGCCGGCGAGCATCATGACGTAAATGGCAACCCCGATCCACAGTCGTTGGCGGGCACCGGGCAGGCGGGCCATGGTGCGCTGGGCAAAGTCGGCTGCCGGGCGCGCCATCGGCGCGCTTCGCAGCAGCGTATCAATCCGCTGCAGCGCCTTCCACTCCCGCGCTAACTCTGGATGCGCGCGAAGGTGAGTTTCCAGCTCGGCTTTCCCGTTTTCTGAAAGCTCACCGTCGAGCGCCTCCATCATCAGCGTATACACTTCATCACTTTCCATCGTTTCCTCCGGTAACACGATTGCTACCTTTTCTCCTCTCTATAATCCAATACGTATCAGCCAGTATCCGGTTGCATATCCGGTGCGATTCCCCGTTCCATGCTGATTTCGGCCAGCTGGCGGCGGGCGCGGAACAGGCGCGATTTGATGGCGCTCACCGTGGTATCCATCACGTCGGCAATCTCCTGGTAGGAGAGGTCATACCAGTAACGCAAAACAACCGTCTGGCGGTAGTCCTCAGGTAACTCCTCCAGCAGTGACTGGACCAGCGCCTCGCGCTCGCTATCCGCCGTCTGCGCCTCCGGGTTGTCGGCGCGGTCGGACATCAGGGCCGGGTGCGGCGGCAGCGGTTGATCCAGCGAGAGCAGCAGCGCTCGCCGTTTGCGCAACAGGTCGATGCAGTAATTAGAGGTGATCGAGAGCATCCAGGTGCTGAACTTGCGCCGGGGATCGTAGCTGTCCAGCTTGGTATAGGCGCGTATGAACGCCTCCTGCGCCGCTTCTTCGGCCTCGCCGCGGTTGCCTAACATGCGATACGCCAGGTTGTAGACTGGCCCCTGATAGGCTTCGATAAGTTGTCCAAAGGCAGCCTTATCGCCCTGCCTGGCTCGCTCCAGCCAGACATTTTCTTCATCATTCACAATCTGGTTCTCCTGACTATGCACTTATCATTACGCAACAGTCAGTAAAAGGTTTCATAATAAGTGTGGGATTGCCCCCCCTTCCCTGTCAAATGACCATAAAATGAACCATCCGCAGAACTTGACACCGGGCACTGCACGCGTGATAATGCCGCCACCATGACCAGAGAGCAAGAAGGTAAATCCCTGCCGTCTACATTATACGACGAAGAATACTTCCTGACTGCTTGTGAAGGCTACGACGTGTTTCTGGAGTCGGAGGGCGAGCACCTCTCACGCCGCCTGAACGACGCCTTCGCCGTCGCCGACGTGCAACCGGGTATGCGCATCCTGGACGTGGGCTGCGGGCGCGGTGAGATCCTGCGCCACTGTATGCGGCTGGGCGTGCACGCCTTTGGCATCGACTACGCCGAAATAGCCACGCGTATGTCCCTGCGCGCCATTCAGGCTGAACAGCAGAAGAACGACAATCACCAGGATAACAGCCGCAAGGTGGGCGCCGGCGTCTGTCGTTCTGACGCCAAAAAGCTGCCTTTCCCCGACGCAAGCTTCGACCGCGTGCTGATGTTCGACGTCGTGGAACACCTCTATCCCTGGGAGCTGCAGGAGGCGATGTTGGAAGTACATCGCGTGCTGCGGCCGGAGGGGCGCTTTATCGTGCACACCGCGCCCAACCGCTGGTATGATCAATATGCCTATCCCTGGGTGCGCCGCTTCCGCCAGGTGCTGGGCCAGGGAGATCGTTATCCACCAGATCCACGCGCGATCACGCCCGTGAACCAGGAAGTGCACGTCAACGAGCAGGATATCCTCAGCATGCGCCGCGCCCTGAAGGCGGCCGGTTTCCGGGGCAAAGTGTGGCTCGATTCCCCGCCGCGCGGCGAGCGCGAGAATGCACTAGTCGATGGACTACGCTGGTTCGCCTTCCACGTGCCCCCTTTCCGCTGGTTCTTTGAGCGCGAACTGTTCGCCGTGGCGCAGAAGGGACAGTAGTGGGCGCCGGGCTACTATCTCGCAGTCCGATCCTCCCGGAGGTTTGGAACCTCCGGGAGGATCCCATTCCCATAAACCGGCATGCCCGCTGACCTCAGCAAATTACGCCGCCGGCTGCCGCTACTCCTCCTCCTGCTCATTGCCTTTTTCCTGCGCAGCCACCAGCTCCTGGAAGTCCCGCCCGGCCTGACGCACGATGAGGCCAACCACGGGCGGGAGGCGGTGAACATTCTGGCGGGCCAACTGGCTCTCTTTTTCCCCCTCAACTACGGGAGTGAGCCACTCTTCAGCTACACCGTCGCCGCGCACATGCTACTGTTGGGGCGCGGGTTGCTGGCGCTGCGCCTGGTCAACGTCTTTTTCGGCCTGCTGGCCATCACCGCCGTCTACCGTTGGGGAAGGCTGGCGCTGGACCACCGCACTGCGTCGTTGGGAGCGGCGCTGATGGCCCTCTCCTTCTGGCCCCTGGCCTCCAGCCGCGAGGCGCTGCGAGCAGGCATGATGCCCTTCTTCACCGCCGGCGCGGCCATCTTCTTCTGGCTCATGTTGCGCCGGGCGCGGGAGGGTGACGAGCAAAACCGCGCCCGCTCGCTGTGGCTGCTGCTGGGCTTCACCCTGTGCCTCACGGCCACGCTATACAACTATCTGGCGGCGCGCGTGGTGTGGCTCATCTTCCCCGCCTTCTTACTGTACCTGGGCCTGTGGCGCCGGCCGCTGTTGCGGCGAGTGTGGCGGCCCAGCGTGGCGGGAATGGGCCTGGCGGCGTTGGCCGTGACGCCCATGTTCCTCTACCTGCAACGCCACCCCGAGGCGCAAACGCGGCTGCAAATGTTCGGCAACACGCTGCAGAAGCTACAGGAAGGCGACCTGCGACCGCTGCTGGAAAACGCCGGCAGCGCCTTCCTGGCTTTTTTCTGGCCAGGCTACGGCGACCAGTTTCTGGCTTACAACATTCCGGGCCGGCCGGTGTTCGACGCCGCCAGCGCCGTTCTGTTTCTGATCGGCATCGGCGTCTGTCTCTGGCGCTGGCGGCGGCCGGCGTACGCCTTTCTCCTGTTGTGGTTTGTGGTGGGCATCGCTCCCTCGCTGATTACAGGCCCCACGGCGAATACGACGCGAAACGTGGGCGCCATGCCCGCCGCTTTTCTGCTGCCCGCCGTGGGCTTCAGTGCGCTGGCGCAGCAAGTCGTCGCGCGGTTGCGCCCGTGGCCCAGGACAGCGGCGGTGATCCTGGCCGTGGCCTGGCTGGCGCTCGCCGCCTGGATCACAATCAACGACTACTTCGTGCAGTGGGCGCAGTCGCCCCACGTGCGCGGCGCCTATCAGCACACGCTGGTGCGCCAGTTGCACCTGCTGGACGAAGAAACGAGCGGCGCATCCGACGTGCCCGTGGTCATTTCCTCCGTCTACCCCGGGCCGGCGCACAACCCCTCCATCGCCCTGGTGCTGGCCGAAGAGCCACAAAGGCTGCGCTGGGTGGACGCGCGCCAGGGTCTGATCGTGCCTGCACAGCCGGCGCGCCTGCTGGCGCCTTCATCCACGCCCTTGCACCCGGCCTTCGGCGAGTGGGCCGACCCGCTGGAGACACATCGGCTGCGCGAAGAGGACCTCGATCCGTCGTTCACCATCTACGACTTACAGCGCCCCCGGCCGGAAGCAATGGCCGAAGGGGCGCTCTTTGGCCACGATGCACCGGCCCTGGTCCTGCATGACGCTCGCTGGCTGGCGGACCGCTGGCAACCGGGGACGGTGGCCGAACTGCTCACGGTGTGGGAAGTGCGCGACCCGGCAAGGGTGGGCCCCATCGTACCCGCCGTCAACACCACCGACGTGGTCCTCTTCACCCACGTGCTGGACCAGTCGGGAGAGATCCTGGCGCAACAGGACCGCATCGACGCGCCCTCCGCAAGTTGGCGCGCGGGCGATCTGGTGCTGCAGGTACATCAGATCTGGGTGCCGGAGGAGACCGGGCCGGGCGAGTACAAAACGGTTGTGGGCCTCTACGATCGGCAGTCGGGCGAGCGCCTGCCGCGGCTGGCGACCGGCGCAGCGGCGGATGATGCGCGGGCGACAGTGGACCCCTTACGCATTATTCCGTAAAATAGGAACGATATGCGCGAGCGCAAATCCGCCGGTGACCTCTCCGTTGAGGAACTGGAACAGCTACTGTATCTGAAGAAACAGGCTCTCCGCCAGGAACGGCTGCAACGCCTGAAAGGCGAAGGCCGCCTGGTGGACGTGGCCGGTTTGCCGCCGCCCAACCCCACGCCGCCTTCGCTGGAACGGCCCCGGGCGCGACCCGGCGGCGCTTTGCGTCGTTACGCTCTACAGAGCGTGGACGACGAAGCGCAAGACGAGGAACCGGCGAAGGAGAAACGGTCCATCGCCTGGCGCTGGGTGGCCAACAAGCTGTTGCTGGCTGTGGAAATCGCGGCCATTCTCGGGTTCATCTGGGCCATGGCCAGCCTGTGGGACACGCGGCGCGAGCTGAATCTGGAGCTGGCCCAGGTACAACGTTCGGAAGCGGCGGCGAATGCCCTGCCCACGCCAACGGCCACGCCGGTAATCGACCTGGTGGTCTTGCCCGGCGGTCACAAGCCGCCTGTGGACGGGCGCGCGCCGCAACCGGGCGAAGCGGGCTATATACCGGCCCATCTGTTGCCGGCAGTCAACGCATACGAGCCGCCGCCGATCCCGACGCCAGGCCCGGAACAGGCGCGGCGCATTCAGATCGAGGCCATCGGCGTGGATAGCTCTGTTTATCAGGGCCAGGATTGGGAACAGTTGAAAAAGGGTGTGGGCCAGTACATCGGCTCCGGTCCACCCGGCCGGCCCGGTAATCTGGTGCTGGCGGCGCACAACGACATTTACGGCGAGATCTTCCGCGACCTGGATCAGCTTGAACGCGGCGACGAGATCGTGATCTCCAGCGAGCGGCAGACGTACACATACGTCGTGCGCGAGACAATCGTGGTGGAACCAACCGAGACATGGGTCATGGAACCCACAGACCACGCCAGCGTCACGCTGATATCTTGCTATCCGTACCTCGTGGACAACAAGCGCATTGTGGTCTTCGCCGACCTGGCCAGCGAGGCTTGAGTTTTAAATCGTTTAGAAAAAGGAAACGTTATGACACGCAAACCCCGCCGCCGTCGCAAGACGAGCAACGGAGGAAATGGATATGACTCGGTAGAAGAACAATTGCGCGAGGAGTACGCCTATGTGCTGCGCGACCTGCGGCATATCCTGTTGCTGGCTGCGGCGATGTTCATTCTACTCATCGTGTTGAACCTGATTCTCTGAACAGGAAAATGCTCTGTTAGTATCGTGTCATACGAGGGAAAGGGTAGTTTGACGCACTCGAGGCATTGTGCTATCATTTTTTACGCTCTGGCTTAGGTCAGGCGTTTTTGTTATTCCTGCCTCTGACCGCATTCCGGCTAAAGGGGGCTAGTTAAAGGACGAGGTAAACCATAGCCACAGATTACCGCGTAAACAATAGGATTCGAGCCCGCGAAGTTCGTCTGATCGATCAGGATGGTGACAATAAGGGTGTGGTTCCCATTGAGGAAGCCCGCGACCTGGCCAGGGATGTCGGATTGGATCTGGTAGAAGTCGCCCCCCATGCTCGTCCGCCTGTGGTAAGGGTTATGGATTACGGGAAGTTCCAGTACGAGCAGACCAAGAAGGAACGAGAAGCCCGTAAGCACCAGAAACAGGTGGAGATCAAAACAATTAAGCTGAGTCCCAAGACGGCCGATTTTCACCGGGACATTAACGTGCGACGAGCGCGTGGCTGGCTCGAAGAGGGCAAAAAGGTTAAGGTCGTCATTCGCTTTAAAGGGCGCGAGATTCATTATCCGGAAATCGGCCGCGAGATTATGGACGGTATCGTGGAAGATTTGAAAGATGTGTCTGCTGTGGAACAGGCGCCCAACCTGGAAGGATGGTCAATGGTCATGATGCTTACCCCGGAAGCTGATTAGGGGTAGACCGGGGCCAGAACAGGCATGAAAATTTGATAATTGAGACAGGAAAAAGCCCGCCAGGGGCTTTTCTGTGTGAGGTGAGGAAGGAAATGGGCAAGAAATATAAAATGAAGACACATAAAGCAACGGCCAAACGCTTTAAGATCACCAAGAACGGCAAGGTCCTGCGCACCAAGGGCGGCAAGAGCCACCTGCGTCGCAAGAAGTCGGCCCGTGTTAAGCGTCAGTTCAGCAAAATGATCGAGGTCAAGACGGCGAGCGAGAGGCGCCGCATCAAGCGTCTGGCTCCTTATCTGAAGAAATATAGCTAAGCAATATCGCTGCCTGGCCTCTGCGGAGCGTCCAGGCCAGTACAAAATGCGAGGAATGAATCATGCGAGTTAAAGGTGGAACGGTAACCCGCCGGCGGCACAAGAAAATTGTTAACATGACCAAGGGCCAGTGGGGCACGCGCAGCAAGCTGTTTAAGCGCGCCAACGAGGCCATGATGAAGTCCTACTGGTACGCATACCGCGACCGGCGGGTGCGCCGCCGCGAAATGCGCCGGCTGTGGATTGCGCGCATCAACGCGGCATCGCGCCAGCACGACCTGCCCTACAGCCGCCTGATCCACGGCCTGAAAGAGGCTAACGTGGAACTGGATCGTAAGGTGCTGGCCGACATCGCCGTCCGTGATAGCGAAACGTTTGCCAAAATCGTAGATACGGCCCGGGAAGCGCTCGGCGACTGATCCGGCAACGGCCATCTACAAGCAAGCCTGAACGCCACATCTGTTTTGCAGGTGTGGCGTTTTTCTGTATGATGCACATTCTATGTCCAGACAACGCACGTACGCCTGGCTGGTTCTGATTCTTCTGGCCGCCAGCTTCTTACGCTTCCACGATCTGCCCCAGATCCCCCCCGGCATGACCCACGACGAGGCCGACCATGGCCTGGACGCCTGGAGCGTGGTTCAGGGCGAGCGGCCCATCTACTTCACCGTGGGCTACGGGCGCGAGCCCCTCTTTGACTACAGCACCGCGGCGTTGATGACCTTTTTGGGCCCCACCTATCTGGCCGGCCGGCTCACGGCGGTCTTCTTTTCCCTGCTCCTCATCTCCGCCATGTACGCCTGGGTCAGCCGCGCCATCGGCCGGCGCGCGGCCCTTCTGACCGCGGCGGCGCTCGCCGTCTCCTTCTGGCCCGTGATGACCGCCCGCCATGCCCTGCGCAGCGTGACGATGCCGGCGTTGTTTGCGGCGGCGGTGGCGGTTTATTGGAGATTGGAGATTGGAGATTTGAGATCGGAGACTGGAGATCGGAGATCGGAGATCGGGGATCGATTGACTGATGATCGACAATCTCTAATTACCAATCTCCAATCTCTAATTACTAATCTCCAATTACCTCTCTCCGCCCTCCTCCTGGGCCTCACTTTCTATACGTATATTCCCGCCCGCTTGACCTGGCTGGCCTTTCCGGCGTTGCTGGCTTATTTGTGGTGGCTGCGGCGGCCTGTGCCCTGGCGGCGGGTAGCGCTGATACTGGGGGGAGCCGCGCTGGTGGGACTGCCGCTTTTTCTCTACTTATACAACCATCCCCAGGCCGAAGTGCGCGTGGCGCAGCTGGCGGGACCGTTGCAGGCGGCGCTGCGCGGCGAGTGGGGGCCGCTGCTGGGCAACGTAGCCGGCGGCGCGGGCATGATAACCGTGACCGGTGATGGCCAGTGGCGGTATAACATCGCCGGACGACCCTTGCTGGGACCGGTGATGGGCGCGCTGTTTTACGTGGGGCTGGCATTGGCGCTGTTCAGGGTGGGACGCGCGGCGCTGCGCAGACAGGCAGACAGTCAGACGCCGGGCCTTTTTTTCGGGCTGGTGTGGCTGGGGCTGGGGCTGTCGCCGGTGCTGGTCACCGGTCCTGACCTGGGCACAACGCAGGCCATTGCCGCCCAACCGGTGCTCTACCTCTTTCCGGCGTTGGCCCTGGTACGGCTGGCAGCGTGGCTGCGCGGGCGTCTGCAGGACAGGCAGCGAGCGGCGTGGCTCCCGCCCGTCGCTGCCGTGCTGCTCTTTGCTCTGCTGGCGGCAGCGACTTTTGAGGCCTATTTCCAGCGCTGGGCCAGCCATCCGGAGGTTGCCGCGCAGTACGAGGCGCATCTGGTGGCGGCGATTTCCTACATCAACAAAGCGGGCGACGGCCCCGTTGCCATCTCCACCGACGCTCCCAACCGTTTCCATGATCCGGCGACGGCGCAGCTCTTTCTGACGAACAACGATGTGGCGCTGCGCTGGTTCGACGGGCGACACAGCCTGCTGGCGCCGGCGGGCGCGCAGAGCACGCTGCTGGTGCTCGCCGGCGCGCCCCTGGCCCCGGCGCTGATGCCCTACCTGCAGCCGCTGGAGCCGCGGCAGATATCCACAAGCGACGCCTGGGACGCGTACCACTTATCCCAGGACCTATCCACATTTTTGGCCCGTTATCCACAGTTTTTCCCCAAAATACACACGTTATCCACAGAGTTATCCACAGATATCGCGCTGGGCGACGCCGCGCGCTTTCTGGGATACGAGATTCTGGAGGGTACAGCGCAACCGGGCGGCGTCGTGCGTCTGGTGACGTTGTGGCAGGTGCTGGAGCCGCCGGAGGAGCCGCTGGTATTGTTCAGCCATGTGCTGGGCGCAGATGGCCGGCCGGTGGCGCAAGTCGACCGCCTGGATGCTCCCAGCGACCTGTGGCGGGCAGGGGATCTGATTGTACAACTACACGAAATAGCATTGCCCGAAGATGTGCCGCCGGGCACATATCCTCTGACGGTGGGTCTCTACCCGGCGGCCGACTGGCAGCAGCGGCTGCCGCTGCTGATTGATGGCCAGGCACAGGGCGACGCCCTACGCCTGACGACGCTGGACGTGGGCTCATGAGGCGAATTTTCCCCCGGCAGCAAAGCGTGCCCGGCCCCTGGCTGCCGGCGCTGGTCGTGTGGCTGGCCTTTGTCCTGCGGGTCTGGCAACTGGAAGCGGTCCCGCCGGGCTGGAGCGACGACGAGTTGAGCAACATCTTCGTCCTCGCGCAGAAGGTATTCCAGGGCAACTACGCCGTCTACTATCCCGACGCCACCGGCCTGGAAGCGCCATATCACGTAGTGAGCGGGCTGGCGCTGGCGCTGTTCGGCTTCAACGCCATCGGCATCCGCCTGCTGTCGTCCATTCTGGGCACGCTGAGTGTGGCCCTGACTTACCGGCTGGGCCGCGCCCTGTTTGGTCGCGGCGTGGGTCTGCTGGCGGCGGCCTTGCTGGCGGTCAGCTTCTGGTCGCTAATTTACTCCCGCGTCAACCTGCGCCACATTGCGCTGCCCGTCTTTCTCCTGATCACCTTTATCTTCTTCTGGCGCGGCGTCGCCGCTTCCCGCGGACGGCAGGTCGCCGCTTTCCTTTGGGCCGGGCTGTTCATGGGCCTGGGCTTCTACAGCTACTTCGCCTCTCGCGGCGCGCCTCTGATCCTGCTGGCGTTTCTCTTTTATCTGGCCATTGCCGACCGCGCGCGGTTGCGCCGGCTGTGGCCCGGCGCGCTGCTGACGTTCGCCGTCGCTGCCGTGCTGGCCCTGCCGCTGCTCATCACCCTGTTGCAACTGCCCGGCGCCGACGCCCGCGTGGCCGAGGTGGCGGTGCCCCTGGTCGCCGCCGGCGAGGGCGATTTTGAGCCGCTGCGGCGACACATAGTGATCACGCTGAGCATGTTTCACGCCGACGGGGACGGCGAGTCTTTGTACAACATACCCCACCGGCCGGTCTTTGGCCCTATCGGCGCCATTTTTCTGTGGAGCGGCGTGCTGCTCAGCGCCTGGGGCGTGCTGCGCCCGCTGCTGGCAAGGGAGCGCTCGCGCCACGGGCCGCCTCTGCGGCGACACGCTTACGCCTTTCTTCTGCTGTGGTGGCTGGCCGGCCTGACGCCCGGCTTTCTCAGCGTGCCCCCGGCCAGCCTGGGACATACGATTGTGGCCCAGCCCGCCACCTACCTGCTGGCAGGGCTGCCGCTGGCCCGGCTCTACTCGCGCCTCTCGCGGCTGAAGAGACAGGCCATGTGGCGCGCTGCCTGGCCCGTGCTGCTGGGCGCTCTTGTGCTGCTGGGCAGCGTAGCCGCGCGCGATCTGCGCGACTACTTCTGGCGCTGGCCGCAACAGGGCTACGTGCGTTTTCTTTACCACGCGGAGATGCGCGACGTGGCCAACTACGTACAGCAAGAACCAGGGCTGCGTGACTTTGGCATTTCGGGCCTGCTGGCCGGCCCCTGGGATCGGTTGGCGCTGGAGGTAGAGCTGGCGAACGCGGGCGCCGGCGACGCCGCGCCGCGCTGGTACAATGCGCAGCGGGCGCTGCTCCTGCGCCTCGGCGACCAGCCGGCGCGCGTCTTTTCCGGCTACCCGCGACTGCCGCTGGCTTACGAAGCGCTTCATGCCGCACCGCCCCAGGCGGAGCGCGACGGGTACCAGCTGCTGGCGGTGCAACCCGGTTCCCTGCCCGAACCGCAGATCTGTTTTGAGAACGGCCTATGCTTGCTTCAGGCGCAATACGAAGCCGGCTCAGGGCATCTGCATCTGACGTGGGAAGTGGCGCGCCCGCTGGACCTGCCGGAGACTCCGCTGATCGCCAAACCGCCGCCGCCCGACGTTTATACCGGTCCGCGGCTCATGGTCTTCGCCCATCTGGTGGATGGCGAGGAACAACGGCTGGCGGGCGACGATGGTATGTGGGTCGATCCGGCCACGCTGCAGGAAGGCGACGTCTTTCGCCAGCGACATCACCTGCGGGCGCCGCCGGGCTCCGATGCAGGGCGGGCCATCTTCGGCCTGTACGATCCCGCTACCGGGCAGCGGATTCAGACCGAAGACGGCCGCACGTTTTGGGAACTCGATCTACGGGAAGGGAATTAATTCGAGCGCTGGGCCGAGATCGTCAGCGCGCCATTGCCCGCCGTGATATCGGTGAGCGTATAGTTGCTGGGCAGCGCGGCGGTGATCAGAGCCATCGAGGTGTTCAGCCGCGCTTCGGCCAGGCTGAGCACAGCCGTGGGCACGGAAACGCCGCCGATGCTGGCCGCGGTCAGGTTGAAGCGTAACTGGTTGCCCTGCACCGTAGGCAGAAACGTGGCCCGCAACTCACCCTCCAACGGCTGGTTGATCTGCGCCAATAGAATCACATTGCCCTCGCTGAAGGACAAAGTGGGATTGCGCAGCTCAAACGCCTGCTCTGTGCCGCCGGTCGCGCGGAAGGCGATCGCCTCGTTCAGCTCCTGCTCGGTAAAGGTAATGGTCACGTTCCCATTCGCATCGGGCTGGGCATTAGCCACCTTCTGGCGCAGCGGCTCCACATTGACGTCCACCTGGATGTCGAAGTTAGAGGCTTCGAGCGTCGCCACCAGATCGCCGCCGCGCTCGCCCGCGAGCGCGATGGCAGTCGCTGCCAGACCGCCGGCCTGACCCGCGGCTGATGCCGCCGTTTCCCTGGCCCCGGCCGGTATGGTCACCTGGGCCACGGCAGTCGCCGCCATGCGCGCAGCGCCCTCAGCCGTGGCTGCCGCACCTGCGGACCCATTTTCGCCGCCGGGCAACTCTACCCCGCCAATGCCACAGGCCAGCGACGCCATCAACAGCAGCACAAAGAAAAATCCCAGCGCGCTTTTTGCTGTCCTATCCATAACCGTTAAACTCCTTCATGGGCATCTCCTCCCCTGTTGCCAGGGGCGACGCCAGCTTGACCTGCTCTCTAACGTCGTGTAGCATACCCGAAAGTTCAAGCTCAGGCTGCCTATTCTTTCCGTGCATTAACCGAGTATGAAACAAACCAGCATAATCGCCGCCCTCCTGACCTTCTTCTCCCTTTTGCTCGTACTGGGCGCCGCCGTCTTCTTTTTGTACCAGGGAAGACAGGAGCTGCAGCAACACATCACAGCACTGCAGGACGACCTGGAGGGCCAGCAGCAGTCGCTGTCCGAATTCCAGACCACGGCAGCGGCCCGCGACATGGCGCTTTCCACGGCCCAGGCGCTGCTTGCCACGCGGGAGGCAGAGCTGGTGACCCGTGATGAGGCCATGGAGCAGCTGCAGGCCACGCGGGAGGCGGAACTGGCCACGCGGGCGCATGAAGAAGCGGGCGAGGCGCCTCTGGTACGCATTGTGCAGCCGGCCGACGGTGAGGAATTTACCGCCGACGTCACGCTGGAAGTGATCGTGGTCGCCGGGCACCGCGACGGCATGCGCAGCCTCCGTCTGGAGGTGGGCGCGCGCGACGTCACCTTCCAGAATAATGGCGACGACTTCCGCATCTTCTCCCACCGCGTTCTTACCCTCCCGGAAGGACAATTGCCGATTACGGCAACGGTCACCTCAGCCACCGGCGTCACAGCCAGCCACGTGGTCAACGTGGTCGTGAACGGCCCAGATAGCGCCGGCGCCGCGCCCTCCGACGCCCCGATACTGCGCCTGGACCAACTTTTCGTGGCGATTCTTCCCGAATAACCAACCTGAAACCTGCCAACCTGAAACCTGCAACCCACACTAACCTGTATTCTTCAACCCGGCAGCAATGCCGTTGATCGTCAGGAAAACGGCGTGCAGGAGCGGCTGCGCCTCGGGCCCCTCCGGGTCGTCCATGGCGCGCAGGCGGCGCAAAAGGCTGACCTGGATGAAGTTGAGTGGGTCTACGTATGGATCGCGCCGTTTAATGGCCCGCTGCAACGTGGGTTCGTTGTCTAATATTTCGTTTTGTCCCGTGACCTGCAAAATCCAACGGCGGGTGCGCTCAAAGGCGGCGACGACCTCTCCGTAGATCTGGTCGCGCACCCCGGCGTCGCTGACCAGCCCGGCGTAGAGGCGGGCGATGCCCATGTCCGCTTTGCCCAGCGAGACCTGGGCGTTGTCGATGACGACGCGGAAGAAGGGCCACTCACGGTACATCGTCTGCAACTGGTGCAGGCGCGAGACGCCGTACTGGTCCAGAGCCTCGCCCACGCCGTACCAGCCGGGCAGGACGTGGCGGCTCTGCATCCAGCTGAAGCCCCAGGGAATGGCGCGCAGGCTGGCGAAGACGTCACTGCTCTGGCGGCGCGCCGGACGGGAGCCGATGCGCAGCTGGCTGATCTCGCGCAGCGGCGTGGCCTGCTGCCAGTATTGTAGCAACTCTGGCGTCTCGTAAATGAAATTGCGATAGACCTTGTAGGAAGTGGTCGCCAGTTGCTCCATCGCTTCGCGCCACTCGGGCAGCGGGCTGTTTATCTCCTCGTACCCTGGTGCGCTGGCTAACAGCACCGCGTGTACCACCTGCTCCAGGTGGCGGCGGGCGATCGCCGGGTGGCCATAGCGCTCGTTAATCACCTCGCCCTGTTCCGTGATGCGAATGCGCCCGTTGACGGTGCCCGCCGGCTGGGCCAGAATGGCGCGGTTGGCGGGGCCGCCGCCGCGGGCAATGGTGCCGCCGCGCCCGTGAAAGAGCGTCAGGGCCACGTCGTGCTCACGGCACACGGCTGCCAGCCGTTCCTGAGCCTGGAACAGTTCCCAGTTCGCCGCCAGATAGCCGGCGTCCTTGTTACTGTCGGAATAGCCGATCATGATCGTCTGCTGCCTTTGCAGCCGCTCCAGATGGCGGGCGTAGACCGGGTGAGTATACAGCGTGTGCATGGTGTCTGTGGCGCGCGCCAGGTCGTCGCGCGTCTCGAAAAGGGGCGCGATGGCCAGCCCCTCAAAATCGCGATCCTCGCGCAGATTGAGGCCACTCCAATAGGCCAGCAGCAGCACGGTCAGGACGTCAGCCGGCCCGCGCGTCATGCTGATGATGTAGGGCCCGAAAACTTCCGGACCGTAGATGTCCACGGCGCGGCACGCCATCTGGAACAGATCGAGTAACTCGCGAGTCTCGGAGGAGAGATCGTGCAGCGACTCCAGATCAGGCGCATCATCCTGGAGTAATTCCGTGAGTAACGCCGTTCGCGCCTGCAGATCCAGTTCCAGATAGTGGTCGTGATCGCCCAGCTTTGCCAGTATCTCGGCCAGCGCCTCGTCGTGATATTCGCTGTACTGGCGCAGGTCGAGGCGACCGGTATGCAGGCCGAAGACGCGGGCCTGGTTGCGGAACGATTTCAGATCCGCCTCGCGCACCATGGCGGCGCCGCTCTCGCGCAGGCTGCGGGCCATGAGGTCCAGCGAATCAGTCAGATCGCGCGCCTTGAGCAGCGGCGGCAGCGGGCCGGCGGGCTCGCCGCGCAGCCGGGCCAGCATGTCCGCGGCGGAGGTCTGGGCCAGGTTCGCCGCCATCATCGCCGCGCGCAGACGGTACGGTTCGTGCGGATAACGATCAATCAGATAAGCTACGTGGGACGAGGGCTCAATACGCTCAACCGACTGCTGCAGCTCCTCGCTGACAGGCGCCAGGCGGTCGGAGATGCTCAGGGAGCGGGCCAGTTGCTGGGCCACGCCGCGGTGATGTTCCACAGCCAGGCCACGGTGCAGGCGCAACGTCTCCGCGGTGACCTCGGTGGTCACGTTGGGGTTGCCGTCGCGGTCGCCGCCGATCCAGGAGCCAAAGGTCAGGAAGCGGCGCGGGGAATCCAGTTGCGGGTAATAACGCTGCAGAGCGCGCTCCATGGCCTGGTACACCTGGGGCACGACGTCCCAGATGGTAGTTTCGAAGAAGTGCAGGCCGGTGCGCACCTCGTCGGTCACCTGCGGCTTGCGCGTGCGGTTGCGCTCGGTAAGCCACAGGGTGGTCACCTCCGCCAGCAGCCACTTTTGCAACTCTTCTTCCTCGGAGGGCAGCAGGTCGCTGACCTCCCGTTCGTAGAGCATGTCGGCAATGCGGCGCAGTTTGGAAAGCACCGTCCGTCGCTTGGCCTCGGTGGGATGGGCGGTGAACACCAGCTCTATGTCCAGCCGCTCCAGGAGGGAGGACAGCGTGGCGTCATCCACATTCTGCTCCCAGAGGTCGGCGACGGCGTCGGCTATCGATTCGCCCAACGGCTGCGGAAACGCCTCGCGCTCGCGATAGCGCAACACACGCACGCGGTGGTTTTCTTCCGCCAGATTAATCAAATCAAAATAGGTGGTAAAGGCGCGGGCCACGGTCTCCGCCTCATGCAGCGAGAGCTCCTCGACCAGTTGCGCCAGGTACTCATCCACGGCCGGATCAGGATCGATGCGCCGCGTCTTGCTCATGGCGCGGATCCGTTCCTCCAGGTCAAACAGCGCTATCCCCGCCTGTTGCCGTATGACCTGGCCCAGGGTGTCGCCCAGCAAATGGATGTCAGCGCTCAGCAGATCACGGCTGCTATCCGTTCTCGTCATAGCACTCCTTTTGTCTGACATTACTGTGGAGGTATTCTACATGATGGGAGCAGGCGCGTCTATTGGGGAGATTGGTTGGGAGTACGAAAATGTTGTGATCGGGCCGGTCTCCTGACCGTAGCCCGCATGGTGGCTCGGTGGGGACACCGGCCACAGCAACTCACAAACTTTTAGTGCTCCCGATTGGTTGATTGGAGACCGGGGCGCGGCGTGCGTCTGCGGCGTAGACCCGGCTGCCCCTTTATCAACACAAATCTTACGCCGCCTGTGTTATACTCGGGATCGTCTGTAACCGGCCGGGCGATCATGCTGGCTGTCGCAACGAAAGGAAAGGATTTCAAGGAGTGAATGACCTATGGCCGACAGGAAGAAAGTAGCCAAGAGCGACGAAGAGTGGCGCAAGGAGCTGACGACGGAGCAGTATCACATCACGCGCGAAGGCGGCACGGAGCGCGCCTTTACGGGCAAATATTGGGACCATAAAGAAGAGGGCGTTTACCGCTGTGTGTGCTGCGGCGAGCCGCTATTCAGTTCCGATACCAAGTACGAGTCGGGCACCGGCTGGCCCAGCTTCTGGCAGCCGCTGGATCCGCAAAACGTGCGCGAGGAAGAGGACAATAGCTGGCTGATGAAGCGCACGGAAGTGGTCTGCAACAACTGCGGCGCGCACCTGGGCCACGTTTTCCCCGACGGCCCGCAGCCCACGGGCGCGCGCTTCTGCATCAATTCCGCAGCGCTGGATTTTGAGAAAAAGGACGCCGGCGACGAGTCCTGAATCCGGCCCTATTCCCCCAGACGAATGCGCGGATTGAGCCAGGCGTAAAGCAGATCGGCCACCAGTTTAGCC
>DATHSI010000222.1:0-7881 GCA_035464315.1 Candidatus Sulfomarinibacteraceae bacterium | reverse complement strand
GACGGTGACGTAGCTGAGGTCCCGCTCTCCGGCGCTGAGGGCGGCGCGGTCGGGGGTCAGACGGAGCGCGGCCGGGGAGCCGGCGGTGCGCACTGCATGCTCTGCCACCTGCTCGCCCTGGACATACCCCACGGCTCGCAGTTCGCCCGGCCGGTAAGGCACGTTGAAGCGGGCCAGCGGCGGCCCTTCCTCTGGCAGTTGCTGCCGGCCAACGCTCTCCCCATTGAGAAACAGCTCAACCGTGTCGCACGAACTGTAGACATCAATCAGGAGAGCCTCACCTTCGTGCCCCTCCCAATTCCAGCGGGGCCATACGTCGGGCCACCCCCAGCGGCTGATCGTCAGCGTCTTCCCTTCCGGCAGAGGCGTATGCACCGCCAGATACACGCCCGGCTTCTCCTGCCAGAGCATATCCCGGTAGTAGGATTGAGGCCGTTTCCAGCCGCACAGGTCCAGATCGCCGCAGTTGGCCTGGTGCCAGGGATAGTCGCCAAGGTGGGGCGCCGGTTCCCCCTGGAAGTGGACGCGGCCGATGCCGGCTTCGCCCAGGTAGTCGAGGCTGGTCCAGACGAAATCGCCGATCACATAAGGCAGCGCCACCACCTCCTGCCAGTTTTCCCACGCTGCCAGGGGGAACGATTCGGTACCCTTCATCATCCGCTCCGGGTGGCGCTCGTGGTCCGGCCGGTACCGCTCCCGCTGGTAATTGTAGCCGCCGACGTCCAGGGTGGCGAAGACGCCGTCCATCTCCTCCCACTCGCCGCCGGTCCAACTCCCATTAATGCCGGCAGTCACCGGCCTCGTGGGATCGACGGCGCATACGTGCTCGGCCAGCGCGCGGGCGATGGCCACGCCCCCGCCCCGGCCGTCCCGCTCCAGGATCTCATTGCCGATGCTCCACATGATTACGCTCGGATGGTTGCGGTCACGGTAGAGCATACTGTCCAGGTCGCGCTGCCACCAGTCGTCAAATGCTACGTGGTAGTCGCCAGCATTCTTCCCCTCGCGCCAGCAGTCGAACGCTTCATCTATCACCAGCATTCCCAGCCGGTCACACGCGTCAAGGAAGGAGGGTGCTGGAGGATTATGGGCACAGCGAATCGCATTATAACCACTGTTTTTGTGCAACGCCACTTTACGCTCCTCGGCGCGAGGATACGCAGCCGCACCCAGGATGCCGTTGTCGTGGTGAACACAGCCTCCCTTGAGTAGCAACGGCCGGCCGTTAAGCAAAAAGCCTTCTTCGACGTTGAACGCAATTGTGCGAATCCCGAAAGGGGTGGCGGCCCTGTCCCGAACCTGCCCCTCCACCAGCAGTGTTGCCTCAAGCTGATAAAGCGCCGGGTTCTCTGGCGACCAGAGCGCCGGCTCCGCCACTTCGATTGTCTGAACCACGCTCGTTTCCCCACCGACCGCAACCGTCGCCGTCGTAGCCACCTCCCCTCCCTCGGCGCCATCGGGCCTCGTTATTTGCGCGTGGACAGATAACGTCTGGCTCTGCCCGCTGTCGTTGATAATGCGCGTCTCCACCTGGACCTTCGCCACGTTATCTTCGACTGTGGGCGTCGTCACGTAGAGCCCCCAGGGTGCAATCCGCACCGGATCCCCGACCAGCAGCCACACCGGCCGGTAGATGCCCGAGCCCGAATACCAGCGGCTGTTCAACTGGTGCGAATTATCTACCCCGACCCTTAGCGCATTCACCTCATCCCAACGCAGATAAGGTGTCAGGTCTAGATGGAAGCTGGTATACCCATAAGGGTGCCGCCCCAGGAAGTTATCGTTGAGCCAGACCTCGGCATTCATGTAGACACCTTCAAACTCGACCAATACCGTTTTCCCGCGCCATGCCTCCCGCGCCTCAAATTGTAAGTACCGGCGTAGAGCTCAGGCTGATAGATCTGGATCCACTTGAGTTTGGTAAGCGTGTAGTGATTCCCAAGGGTATTGCCGTTGAGCGCGTAAAGGCGTTCGTCTGGTAGAAGGTCGGCCAGGCCGGGGAGAAACTCCTCTCCCCGGCTGTCGAAATTTAGCAAAGATGCTCCTAGAATTTGGCGATCGGAGGAGACAGGTACCACGGATTCTCCCAGGGATGAAACTGACAGGGCCCGTACCTCGGTGCCGGACGTGGTGGCCAGGGCCGACCGGATCGCCTCTTTGATATCGGCCCAGATGGTCCTGGCATCTAATTCCGCCCAGCCAGGGCGCGGACTCAGGAGATCGTACTCCCCATAGGCTGCCGCCAGCATCTCCCCCTCGTGCGAAACGAGAGCGACTTTACATCCGGTTGCGCCGACGTCGATCCCCAACAGGCTCATGATGCCTCCGTCGCCACCTGTTCGCGGAGATTTTCCAGCCCAAAATAATCTTTAATCAGCCAGCGGGTACGTTCGTAAACAGCATCCTGGGCCGCACCGATTTTCTCTGTGGCGTGCCAGGTGTGCTCATAAACCTGGCGAATTTCGGTGGCGATGTTGATTTTGGCGATCCCCTTATTGAAGGCAGAGAGCACATATTCCCAGGGGATCCCAGTTCCCCCATGAAACACCAGGGGAACGCCGGTCGCCTGGAACAGGCGCTCCAGATGTACTAGATCCAGACGGGCGGTGGGTTTTTGCTGATCTTTATACCCCTCTGAGATTGCACCGTGAATATTACCGACGGCGATTGAGAGCCAATCGCAGCCGGTTTCGGCCACAAAACGGCGTGCCTCATCCACCTTTGTGAAACCCCTTCCCGAGGCAAACAACTCCTCATAGGGCGGCAGGGGACCAGACTCGTGCCCGAAAACGGCTCCCAACTCGGCTTCACAGGGAATTCCGTTGCGGTGGGCGATGGTGGCTACCTGGCGGGTCGAGTCGATATTTTCCTCTAACGGTAAACGCGACCCATCAACCATCACAGAGTGATAGCCCAAGTTAATGGCCCGTTGAATGATGGAGAGGTAATCAACCCGCTGGCCGTCTTCGTCGATCACGGGTATATGATCCAGATGCAAGCGTACATGCGCTGGGTTCTGCCAGCGGAAAAACTCGTCAGCGACAGCCTCCGGTCCGCCCGCTTCGAACTTGAGCCATTCCAGCCGCGCTGTTTCGACCAGGGCAAAGCTGTTCAGATCCACCACGGCCCTTACCACTGGCGCCAACATCGGCAGATAGGGGATATTGAAGGCCGGAATCGCCACTCCGGCCTTTGCGGCTTTTTCTACGATCACTCTGAGATCAGACATAGTTCACTTTCCCGCTGCCGAGGACTGTTCAGCGTATGCTCATCGCTCATTCTCTTGAGAAGATTATCCTGGCCGGGTTTTTTGCACCCTACGCGGTCAGGGGCAGCAGGCGGGTGTCGGCGAACAGGTGTATGATACCTCCTATTTCCCGTTTGCGGCCGATGAAGCGGGTCAACTGGATCGGGATATTCACGCCGACTCTCACCGCTACCTCCCCCGCAATCGCAACCCCGCCAGTACAAACGGGATATACACCAGCCCCAGCGGGTTCCCTTCCTGCAGCAGGTCTACCCGCGCATCGCGAAGAGCCTGCCCGATGGGCGCGCCAGCGAAGAAGCGGCGGAAGCAGGCCTCCGCAAAGCGCGTGGCCAGCGGCTCGAATATCGTAACCTCCGTGCCGATGACGCCCGCGCTGTGCGCCCGGCGCAGCAGCGGTTCCACCAGGTCCATGGCCTTCTCCGGCGTGACGGCCGTGGTGTGGCAGCCGTTGATAAAGACCAGCGGCCGCGGCTTCTCCCAGCGGGCGTTGCCCCAGATGGTGCGGTCAATGCGCGCCCGCGGGTTCGCCGGCCCGAACTCCAGCGTCGCTGCCACGTCGTCCAGCCCGCCGTGGCAGTAGAAGTAGAGAACGTGCGGCGGATCGTCTAAGAGCCGCAGCAGTTTGTTGATGTCGTCAATCACCGTCCAGCGCTCCTGCGGCTGCAGCCCGTACAGCTGCTGCTCGTGCGCGCCCCACATGGGCAAATCGGTGGCCACGCCCACGCCCAGCCGCAGCTCGGCAGCGCCATCGGTGAGGAACGGCGGCGGATCGGGTACTGGGCAGGGTCGGCCATCGTCCGCGCTCTCCTCCTCGCCACACAGCGTTAGCGGCATGCCCAGGTAGTGGCGGAATCCCCAGAAGCCGCTGGGACAGATCACTGCCCACTCCTGTCGCTCGGGACACGCGCCCGGCCAGCACGAAGTCTGCAGCAGGTCCGTGCCCTCGCGCAGGGCCTGTTCGAACGTGGCGCACAGTTGGAACTGCTCGGGCTCCGCCGTGGTCATGATGCGATAATCATAGACCAGCGCCGCCGGCAACAGGTGCTGGATCGAGCGCCTGAAGGCGATCTGCAACATGGATGGCTGTGCCAGTAGCTCCGCGAATCGCTCGGCGTCGTCGTCCTGCAGCTCGTCCACCAGTTTGTCGTAGAAACGGTGCCCGTTCTTCGCCATGTGCGCCAGGTCCAGGCGCAGCTTGCGGATAAACGCATCTCCCCCCGGCCGGCCATCGCGCCACGCCTGCAGCTCCTGCTCCGCTTCACCGTAGCGGTAAGCCCACTCCTCGCGGTGCTCCTCCTCGTGGCCCCAGCTCGCCAGGCGTAGCTTGCGCCGTGCGTTCTCGATCATCTCCGCCAGCGCCAGCTCGCCAAAGCGCAGGTCCCCCTTTTTCACCACCGTGTCGCCGTCGCGGCCGAAGACGTATACGTTGTGCGTGGCGTCGCCGTTGCTGTTGATCATCAGGCTCAAGCGGTGGCTCATTTCTGCCGGCTCCAGCTGCTTGATGTGAGCCGGTTGCAGCCGGTTGGAAATGGTGTAGTCCAGGTCCGAGCGCAACTGCCGCTCCTCGGTGTCGGGCCTCGCGCCCGGCGCCACTGCGTTGGCCGTGATCAGCCGCGACTGGAGCAGGAGCTGGCCCCAATAGATGCTACAACGTAGGTGATACGCCCCCGGCTCATCCGGCACGCGCACCGGGAAGTAGAGGCGCACGCCCCGCGCCGGCCAATCGTCCGCATAGTCGGCCGGCTGGCGCAGCACGCGCGCGCTAGGCCCCACCACCTCCAGTTCGCCCACATCGGCTCCCTCACGCACCTGCAACTCGTCGCGGAAGCCAAAGAGCACCACCGTCAGCCGCGCCTTCTCCGGCACTTCCGGCAGGGACACGGGCTCGCTCTCGATGCTCTCTTCCATCGGCGCCCCGATCTGCAGCCAGAAGAAGTAGTCGCTGCCTGCCTGCAACGGCTGCGTCGGCTGCAGCAGGTCGGCCGGGTCGTCGCCCGGTGCAAAGCCCGTGTTCACCACGCGCTCGGCGGCTCTTGCCGGGGATGGAGGCACGGCAAAGTTCACTTCGTCGAGTGAACCGGCGTCACCGGCGCCGACCTCCCTGTCGATTACGGCTTTTGAAAAGTCGATCTCCTCAAATTCGGGTTCCAGCGCGGGTTTCGGGTCGGCGTCGAGCATCTCCTCGTGCAATGAGACCGAATCCCCGCCCTGCCGCATCTCTTCGTACAGCTCCAGCTTCGCACGCCCAATTGACCCTTTGACCCCTGCTTCAGGACGATGGGCCAATAGCGATGGTCGCGCAGTCGGGGCAGCGCCGCCGCCAAACACAGGCGGGAACGGCCGGAGGTGATAGAGCCCGCACAGCTCCACCAGGCGCACGGCGTCCGCTCGCACCGCAGCCTCCTCTGACTGCAAGTAGGGGCGCAGCGCCGCCAGCGCCTTCTGCAGCCCGGCGCGTGAGATCTGCCAGGCGAGCTGGTAGCGCTCCGGCGCAGCCGCTTCTACCCGGCGAAAGCAGTCAAAGAGCGCAGGCACATTGGGCCAAAACGGCCGCCGCAGCTCATCCACAAAAAAGCCAATTCTGTTGCCCAGCTCCAGGCCCAAGCGGTCCCGATCGTGCAACGCCAGCTCCCAGACGGTATTCACGAGCTCGGCCGCGGTTGTGGGCGACAGGGCCGAAAGGCTGGAGAGGTTCTCGGTATCCGGCTGCTGTGACGCATCCGCCACCTCTTCGGCCAGCCACGCCCGGATTTGCGCCATCATTTCTCGCGCCGCGCGCTCGTCGGCCTGCTCTTCCTCGCGAGTCGGCGCCGGCGGCTCTGGCTGTGGAGGACGGGGCGGCTCATACAAAAACGTCAGTTCATAGGCAAAGCTCCGCGCAGATTCGGAAACTGCCTCATTGCCCATCTGTTGATCCAGCCAGTCAAGCACCGCCTGTGGCAGGTAGGGCAGCGCCAGGACCATCTCGTCGAACTGGATGGGGTCTCCCCAGTAGCCGGTGTCACCGCTGACCAATACTTCCTCCAACGCCTCCATCTCGCCGGCGCGGGCCAGCGCCAGGGCCAGCCAGAAGCGGGCGCCGCTGCCGTCGTAGCGCTCGGCCTCGGCGAACGCCTGCCGCACTGCCTCCTTGTGGCCGCTGACGTCGATGCCTCCCAGCGCATAGGCCGCGGCGTGCCACTTTTCCTCGTCGTCGTCCTGCAGCGCCTGCAGCAGCGGCGGCAGCGCCGCGCGGTCCCCGGCGCGCGCCAACGCCAGCGCCGCTCGCCAGCGATCGTCCTCGTGCGCAGAGGCGGCAAGCTCGCGCAGGCGGTCGCGTACCGCATTGAGCGGTACGTAAACAGCGGCTTCGATCAGCGCCTCGCGAGGCGGTGGCGGCAAATTCGCCACAGCCTCTTCGTCAATACCCAGCGCTCCGGCCACGCGCCGAACGGTCCACGGCGACTCCTCTGATGCCCTACCGCCCTCCGCCCCCAGCATCACCAGCAGATAGGCGCCGACCCGCCGCCAGCTTTCCTCGTCCAGTGGCAGGCTCACCAACGCGCGCAAAGCCGCTGCCCGCACCGCTTCGTCGCCATCCGCCAATCGCGCCATCAGCGCCGCGACCTGTTCTTCACCCAATTGTTGCTGCACCGCCACCTTCCTCCTCCGCTAGGTTATCTGTAAACGCCTTGCATCCCCGCACCAGCGCGCTGTTGTTAATCGGGTACCTGTGTACTCTGGCCGCCCGCGCCCGCTGCCTCTGTCGCAGTCCCGCCCGGCACCTGCACGGCGCCCCCGCCGGACGATGGCCCCATTGCCGCGTACGTCTTGCGCTGCTCCACGGGGATCACGTAGCGCGTGTCCGGCAGCCGCCGCCCGTCCAGGAACCAGTTGACGTCGAAGTAGTCGGAGGCGCGGACCATCAGGGCCAGGACAATGAGGTAGCCGAAGAAGCCCAGCGCCAGCCCAATGCCGTACGCGCCAAAGAGATCTGTTCGCGCCTCAAATAGGGACAGGACGGCACCGCCGCCGATGATGCCGATGACCGTCACCAGGTCGCTGAACTGCACCTCGCCCTCCCGGTAGCGGTTGATGTAGTACACGTACCAACCGATGATGGCGCCAAAGGCAATCGCGCCGGCGATCTGAATGGCAGACGTGGTCTGCGCCGCTTCCTGTACCAGGGGAACTGTTGTTTGCATCTCACACCTCCACTAATGCTCAGTTTCTGCCTCGTTGGTCGCGCCTGGCGCCCCGCGTCCCGCCCGGCGCGCCAGTTGCTCGCGCCAGGCGCGCTGCAGCCACCAGCCGGCCCCCGTCGCCGCGCCCACCAGGATGCCCGGCCCGGCCCCGCCATAGGCCCATGCCTCTGCCGGCGGCGCGAGGGCCAGCACAAGCAACAGCCCGGGCCGCAGTACACGCCGCAGCGCTGCCCAACGAACGTTCGTCCCCGCGCGGGCCAGCCAGGCCCTTGCCACGTGCGGCAGGCAGATCAAGAGGGGACGGAGAGAGCGGGCGAGGTGGTGCGGGCGCCCGGCCGGGGCCGTCCACAGGCCCAGCAACCAGCCCCAGGCCAGTCCCAGGGCGGCGCTTCCCACCCACAACAAAAACATCTCAGACGGCTGGCTCAT
>DATHSI010000221.1:0-27165 GCA_035464315.1 Candidatus Sulfomarinibacteraceae bacterium | reverse complement strand
CTTCCACGCGGCTCTCGTACATCTCCATGGAGTCCGTGGCCACAGTGAGTACTACGTCGTTCGCACCAAGCTCATAGTAACGGGCAAACTTTATCGCCGACAACAGGTTGGCAATACTGGAAATACCGGCGAGGGGCAGCTTGTCCACAAAATCGGCGGAGACGCCCTGCTCGCGCAAATACTCCTTGCCGGCCGGTTCGTTAAACAAGCGCAACAGACCCATGGTCGCGTTGTCGTCGATAGCCATGACCATATCCGTGTTCTTCACATTGTGGATCCAGGGGATGTGCTTGTCGCCAATCCCTTCGATGCGATGGGCGCCAAAGCCGTTGTTCAACAGCGTGGGGCACTGTAAGGCTTCGCTGGCGGCAATCTTGCTGGTAGGATAGAGCTGTTTCATGTAATCGCCGGCGGCAATGGTGCCCGCTGACCCGGTGGTCAGGACCACACCGCGATAGCTGTCGGAAGAGTCCATGATTTCATGCAACACTTCCTCCATGGCCCGCCCGGTCACGGCGTAGTGCCAGAGGTAATTGCCAAACTCGTCGAACTGGTTGAAGATAACCACGTCCTCGCCCGATCGGCGAAGTTCCCAGCACTTATCGAAAATTTCCTTAACATTACTCTCGGAGCCGGGCGTCTTAATCGTTTCGCCAGCAACAGTGGCCAGCCAATCGAACCGTTCCTGGCTCATGCCCTCGGGCAAGATGGCGATCGATTCACAGGCCAGCAAATTGGAGTCATAGGCGCCGCCGCGGCAATAATTGCCGGTGGAGGGCCACACGGCCTTCTGCGTGGTGGGGTCGAATTGGCCGGTGACCAGCCGCGGCACCAGACAGCCGAACGCCGCACCCACCTTGTGCGCGCCGGTGGGGAACCACTTGCCAACCAGCTGCACGATACGGGCGTCAACGCCGGTCAATTCACGCGGCCAGTCCAGATAGTTCACGCCGCCGAAAGCGCCGCCCTCCGATACAGGTTCATTCTTCCACGTGATGCGAAACAGGTTCAGCGGATTCAAATCCCACAGGCCGACCTCACCCAGACGCTTCTTAATGGCCTCGGGGACCTCCTCCGGATCAATCATCTGCCGGAAGGTAGGAATAATAATGTCTCGCTCGCGGGCGCGCTCCACGGCGCGCTCAAGAGCTTCTTCGTCGTGTATCGTCAGATCAATCATCTTTTCATCCTTCGTCATGCGGCCAGCGAGCAACGCGCCCGAGCATATCCTGCTCTTTTACAGCGTGATTGCCCCTGTTCGGCTCATCTTAACTCTATAAACGTATCCAACTCTCATTCGTGGCGACCCCAGAGGGCGCCCGCTCCCGCGCCGCCTTTGCCAAATCGGCCAGCCGGCCCACATCAGGCCGCGCTGATTCGAGACATCACACGCTTGAGGTCATCAATGTCAGGCGACACTTCGTAGGGCTGCGTTCCCACTAGCCCCACGGCCTTCATGGCGCCTGCGACATCCTTCAGACCGTTGCCCGTGTTCAGGACCACGATGCGCTCATCCGCCGTCACCAGCCCATCCTCAACGGCCCGGACCAGACCGGCGTAAGCCGCGGCGCCGGCCGGTTCAGCAAAGACACCGCTCCCACGCGCCAGAACCGGAATCGCCTCCAGTATTTGCTCATCGCTCACACGTACATAGGCGCCTCCGGTTTCCTCTACCGCGCGCATGGCTTTGATGCGGTCGCGTGGCAGGCCAGCGCTGATGCTGTCGGCCACTGTCTGCGCCTGAATCGGCGCCTTGCTCTGCAGGTCGGCGCCCTCTTCCCAGGCTTGCACCATCCAGTCGCTGCCGGCGGACTGTATACCGTAAAGGCGCGGCATCTGTTCGATCCAGCCCAGCGCGTAAAGATCCGCCAAACCTTTGTGTAGGCCGCCGATGATGCAGCCGTCGCCCACGCTCACGAAAATGGCGTCGGGCGCCTGCCACGCCATCTGCTCGCAGATCTCGTAACTGGCCGTTTTCTTCCCTTCGGTCATGTACGGATTGTAACCGGTGTTGCGATTGTACCAGCCGTACTCCGCCGCCGCATCGAGGCAAAGCTCAAAGGCGTCGTCGTAGCTACCCTGCACCAACATGACCGTGGAGCCGAACACCAGAAGCTGCGCGATTTTTGCCTGTGGGGCGCTGGCGGGCACGAAAATGACGTTCGGCTGTCCCACGCTGGCGCACAGACCGCTAAGGGCAGCAGCGGCGTTGCCTGTGCTGGCTGTGGTGATAATCTTCGCGCCTTGCTCCTGGGCTTTGACAACGGCCATGGCGCTGGCCCGATCCTTGAAGGAAGCCGTCGGCTGACGTCCGTCGTCCTTCACCCACAAGTGCCGCAGGCCCAGCGCCCCGGCCAAATGCGGCGCCTCGTAGAGCGGGGTCCAGCCGACCGCCAGAGGCGGCACGGGGGCGTCGGGTGCTATCGGAAGTAACGGCCTGTAACGCCAGATGGTGTGATCTTCGTTCTCCTGCAACGCCTGGCGGCTGATGCGTGATTCGATCAGATCGTAATCGTAGCAGACGTCCACGATGCCCTCGTTGCCGTGGTCCGGACAGACGTATTCGATCTCCTGCGGCGAGTACTCCTTCCCGCAGATCAAGCACTTGAGGTGTCGTATATGATCTATCATCAAATTCAGTTATCCAGGACCTATGATCCTCAGACCGCCAGTCGGTCGCTCCTGCCAGACCTGGCAGGCGACGTCTACCGGCAGCCAGAAATCACGATCGCGTGATGTGTGTTCCTGTTTCGCCGTGCAGCGCGCGTTCGATATTTTCAGGATTGGTGATGATGGCTTTTTCGCCGCCCGCTTCCAAGAAATTGATAACCGCCTGGATCTTGGGGGCCATGCTGCCCTTGGCGAAGTGCGTGCCTTCGGCGAGGTAGCCCTTGGCCTCCTCCAGCGTCATGCTATCCACCCATTCCTGTTCGGGCGTGCCCCAGTTAAGCGCCACCTTTTCCACAGCCGTGCTGACAATCAACAGGTCGGCGTCAATCCTGTTGGCCAACAGCGCTGAGGCCAGGTCTTTGTCAATCACCGCGGGAACGCCCTGGTAGCGACCCTGGCCATTGGCCACAACCGGGATGCCGCCACCACCGACCGTGATGACAATAACGCCATTGTCCAGCAGCGATTTTATCGCTTTTTCCTCGACAATGCGCATGGGCTTGGGCGAGGCAACGACCCGTCGCCAACCGCGGCCGGCGTCCTCGACAACTTCCCACTGATCGCGTGCGCGCCGCATCGAGGCTTCCTCTTCGGTCATGAAACCGCCAATGGGCTTGGTCGGGTTCTTAAAAGCAGGATCGTCGCTGCTCACTTCCACCTGTGTCACAACCGTCGCAACCGTCTTGTCGATACCCATCTCAACAAAGCAATTCTGAAGATTCTGCTGAAGCGCATAACCGATGGCGCCCTGGCTGTTCGCGCCGCATACATCAAGTGGAACCTCGTGCATGCCTTCAACCCGCGCCGCAATTTCGGAGCGCAGCAACATGAATCCGACCTGCGGTCCGTTGCCGTGGGAAATCGCAACGTTCCAGCCTTCTTTGATCATACGCGCGATGTGTTCGGCCGTTTCGCCCGCCGCTTTGTACTGGTCTTCAACAAACTGGTGGGCCTTATCCCGGATCAGCGAGTTTCCTCCAATCGCAATAACCGCAAGACGCTGTCCACGTTTTTTTTCTGCCATAGTGGGAGTCCTCCTTCATTAAAAAGTTGGGGTAGAGGCCGCCGGAATGGTGCGCACGGCCTCTACATACCGGTCTACATAGTCAGAGCCATGACCGCTTTCTGCGCGTGCAGCCGGTTCTCAGCTTCGTCAAACACAACCGAATGTGGGCCGTCCAGGACCGAACTGGTTACCTCTATGTCGCGGTCGGCGGGAAGGGGATGCATGTAGATCACATCATCTTTGCCCAGTGACACCAACTCATCATTGGCGACCCAGTCCTTGTACTGGTCCTGGATCCGCTTACCCTCGTCCGGATCCTGCGTGGTCAGCAGCGGTCCCCAGGACTTGGCGTAAATGACGTCCGCATCCTGGCAAGCCTCTTTCATATCGTGGACCACGTCAAACCCCACGTGGTGTTTGCGCGCCATTTCGCGCGCCTGGTCCATCACGTCAGGCATCAGTTCAAACTCAGGCGGATGCGCCAAAACCACGTCCATGCCAAATCGAGGCATCTGCAAGATCAGGGACTGCGGCACGGACACCGGCTTCAAGTACGATGAGGCGTAAGCCCAGGAAACGACCATCTTCTTGCCGCGCAGGTTGCGCCCTTTCTTCTCCATGATCGTCATCAGATCGGCCAGACACTGGTGCGGGTGATAAATCTCACACTGCATATTCAGCACGGGCATGCGGGATGCCTCGGCGACCAGGTTCAAATAGCGGTTGCCGATACCCCAATCGACGTGACGAATGGCGATACCGTCAAAGTACCGGCCAAAGATCTCGCCCAGCTCTTTCTCCGTGTCGCCATGGGACACCTGCGTGGTGCGGCTTTCGATGAACGCGGCGTGTCCGCCTAACTGCGCCATACCCGCTTCAAATGAGCCTCGCGTGCGGGTGCTGGAAAAGAAGAAAAGCATCGCCAGCACCTTGTCGCGCAGGTAGGCGTGGGACACGCCCATCGCGCGCTTCTTCTTCAAATCCCAGGCAACGTCCAGGACTGTCTCAACTTCTTCTTTAGAAAAATCAAGGTCGCTTATAAAATCGCGACCGCGTAATCCGGTTTGCATTGTTTCCTCCTGCAATGAATGTCGATCAGGAGGCGCCCTTTCCAGGTGACGGCAACCTCCCGATCAATAGCAAGCGTTCCTGATTTCTTTATTCCATCTTTCCCAGGACGAGCGCCAGCAAGGCCATGCGCATGACAACGCCGTTGAACGCCTCCTGCCAGTAGCGGGACCAGCGCGTAATATCCACGTCCGAGGGAATCTCGTCCATGCGCGGCAGCGAGTGCAACAAAATCGCATCGGACTTGGCGCGGTTCTGCAGCAACTCGCGCGTGATCTTGTAATTGGCCGGCGTCAGATCCACCTCGCCTGTGCGCTCGTCGCGCGACTTGGTGTAGTCTGGCTGCACAACGGGCTCGACGAGAATCACGTCCGCATCCTCGATGGCCTCTTCCACGTGATCCGCTTCCCGGTAATCCAGACTATACGGCGCCAACTCTTCCTTGAACTCGTCCGTCAGAGACATGTCTGGAGGAGAAACGAAAGTGATGGGGCAATCGAACTGGGTCAGGCCATGGGCCAGCGAGTGCATCGTGCGCATGCGCATGTCGCCAACCGCCAGCCACTTCAGGCCGTCGATGCGGCCCTTCTCACGCCAGACGGTATAGAGGTCGGTCAGGATCTGTGTGGGATGCTCGCCCCAGCCGTCGCCGCCATTGATGACCGGAATGGAGGCCCATTTTGCGGCCTCATGCGGCGCGCCCTGTTGGAAGTGGCGCATGACGATGACATCGCCATAAAACTCCAGCATCTTGACCGTGTCCTTAATCGATTCCTGGTAGAAATCGCCGGCGCGCGTCATCTTTGCGTCGGCGAACCCGGTAACCTGCCCGCCCAGGCGGATCATGCCTGCCTCATGGGCCAGGCGGGTGCGGGTCGAAGGCTGGTAAAATGCCGTCACCAGCGTCTTTTCGCGCAGCAGATCGGAATTTCGGCGGTTGCGGGCAATCGGTTCCAGCTTCTCCGCGACCTCGAAGACCCGGAAAAATTCATGGCGTTCAAAATCCTTCAGGGATAGTATGTCGCGTCCTGCAAAACTTCTCATGATGTTACTCCTTCTTTGAGACTAGTATGAAATTAACAACCAACCGCGGCGACCAGCGCAGGCTCTACACTTGCCGGCGGATGAGGCGCAGGCGCAAAAGGTCGTCGCGAAAATACGACATCGTCTTCAGAATCGGCACGTTCTCGTCGTTAAACCCTACTTCCGCAAAGGAAATCAGCGCCTTTCCCGCTTCCACGTGCAACAGGTCGGCGAGGTCGGATGAGGCGCTCACGGGTACAATTTCCGACAAATAATAACTCAGGCGTTGCCGGCAGTGCTCCAGGAGAAATTCAAAGATGGGCGCCTGCCATTGCTCATCAGGAACCGAGCCGGGCATCAGGTGTTCTGGCACCTGATTGATGGTGAGAATTACGGGTTCATCGTCCTCGAGAAAGAGCTTCTCTACCGTTACCAGTACGTCCTCGGCGTCCATATGCAGTACGTTGCCCACCTCTTCGCCGGCCGGCGCTTTCTCAACACGGAGAATGCGTACGGACGGTGTGTAGCCGTGAGCAGTCAAAACCGACTCGTACGACCACATCTCTTCCAGGCGCGTCTTGATTTGCAGTCCGGCGCGATTGACGTACGTGCCAGAACCCTGCTTGCGATAGATGGCTCCTTCGTTTTGCAGCCGGCTCAGGGCGTCGCGGATTGTCGTACGACTGACGCCCAGCTCGGCGGCGAGTTCGCTTTCCGAGGGAATGCGATCGTCCTCGAACTCACCATCAAGAATGCGCTGCTTGATGTGCGCCTTGGCCTGATCCGTTAAGGATGGTTTTCGTTCAAGCATGTGGGAATACCCGGGTGTTAAACACGCGACTGCGGTTTAATCGTATGGTTGTATGACGAATTGTAGCGTATTAAGGGATGATGTCAAGAAACTGATTCTGTACGACGACGCTCCCGTCGCGCCAAGAAACGCTCCACGCCCGGTGGCTTCCCCAGAATAGTGCCATCGTCCTCATAGGCCTCCATGCACGCTTCGTAGCCAAAGCGGTGCACGGGGCACACCTTCAGGCAAATGGCACACCCATCAAATCGGGTGAAGTAGGGCCAGCAGCGCACAGGATCCAGCTTGTGTTTGTACACACCGCGCCACCACACTTTTTCCTCTGAGAGCGCGCGCCCAGGGCATCCGTGCACGCACATCTGGCAATCATCACAGTAAGCAGACAGACCAAAGTCGGCCGGCTCGTCAGGCTCGATATCGGCGTCGATGCTGATCATGCACCAGCGCTGGCGCGGGCCGAACTGGGGCGTGAGCGCCAGGCCATTGACGCCTAGCTCCGCCAGCCCGGCATTCACGGCGTGCGGTATGTACTTGACCCACCCTTCCAGCGGCGGGCGCGCCAGGCAGCGGTAACCCTGGCGACGAATAAAGCGCGCGACTTCCAGCACCTGGCGTCCGGCGGCGATATACGTCTCGAAATCCACCAGCCGGTCCTGCGGCGAGGGCATCTGATCTAGTAGCTCCGCATCCATCTCCATGCCCAAGACCAGGGCGCAGTCGTAGGCGAACATCTCATCCGCGCCCTCGGCGATGAACCGCCTGTCCACAACGGTGAAACCAACTAGAGCAAAACCACAATACCGCGCATAGTCGGTAATGTCCTGCTTTAACCGGTGCAAATCTCGCTGCCGGCGGCGGGCCACTCTGAATCGATTAGCCACCCCTTGTAGACGCTGGGCATAGAAATTAGGCCCCATGACGCCCCGCAAATAGCGCCAAAACTGCCCATAACGACGCCACTTGGGGAACTCCACAGCCCACATCGTGGCCGGGAAATTGGAAAAGAACGCCGTTCCTTCCGATGACAACGGCTCTAGTTCCGAGGCCATGTCCAGCACCGCCGGTTCAACATTCACCGTCGGTGAGTGATCGGTAATCGCCTTGCCGCGGTTCGGAGGCCGCACCTCGATTTGCCGCCGCCACGGCCGATAGCGCCGCATGCGCCGGCGACCGGTCAAATCGGGCCGTTCTATATCAGGAATGAGTTGGGACGCTCCACCCATAACATCTTCTCCGAGCATAGCAACCAGTCGTTCAGGTCACTTTCACTTTGTGCGATTCTTCACTTATAATTATATCAGGAACACTGAACAGTTGCCCGAAAACAAAGGAGTACAAAATGGCCAAAGAAATCGTCTTATTCAAGAGTGAAGAACAGATGTCGCTGGAAAATGTGATCTCGTTCCTGCACGAACTTGCCGACAAACTGGCAACCAATGAAGTTACTCTGCAAAAGGGAAGTGAATCCCTCACGCTCCAGGTGCCCAATCGACTCGTTCTGGAAGTGAAAGCGGAAGAAGAGGCAAAAGGCGAGCGCACACAGCGCAGCCTTGAAGTTGAGCTAGAGTGGTACGAGGGTGAAGATGAAGGACCGCTGAGCCTTGGATAAAAAGAACAGCGGGATGCCGGGCCGCATCCCGCTGTTCATACTGCTCAGGAACGGCTCAGTTCCTTAAACCGCTCCCACGTGCGTTGAGCCACGGCCTGCGAGGCTTCTGCAATTTCTTCTGCATTAATACCCGGGATTTCCTTGTGGCGCATGACGACTTCGCCGTTGATGATCGTCGTATCCACGGGGGCGTCGGCAATTCCGTACAGGAAATGGCCCCAGAACGTATCGCCGCTCAGCGGTGTCGGCGGCGCATAATCGACCAGAATGACATCCGCCAGATATCCGGCCTCAATACGCCCCACCTTCTGCCCGGTCAGCCGCTGGTAGATAGCCGGGTTGTTCTTCAGAACCATCTGCTGGAACTCGTTCCAGCCCAGATTGGGATCGCTGCGGTCGTGCTTATGCATCAAATAACCGGTGCGCGCGTCAACCTTCAGGTCAGGCGTCATGCCGTCGGTCCCCAATCCCACCATGACGCCTCGCTCTAATAGCGCAAAAATGTCAGCCCTGCCCACGGCATTGTTCATATTGGACTGCGGGTTATGGACAATGATCGTGTCCGTCTCCGCCACCTGATCCCTCCCCCGGTCGTCAAGGTAAATGCCATGAGCGGCGATACTCTTCGGGCCAAAGATGCCATGATCGTAAAGGCGCTGGGCCACGCCAACGTCATACTTGCGCTGTGTTTCCTCTTCATCCAGCGTCCCTTCCAGCATATGGATGTGATGGCCTCGATCCAGTTCTTGAGCAATGTCCGCTGCGCGCTGCAAACTATCGTCGTCCAATGTGAATGAAGCGTGCAAACCCATCATGCCGTCATACAGATAGTCGGCGTTCTGCGCCTTGGCTTCCCGGCACTTGCGGATGTAGCGGGCATTTTCCTCCAGCCCTTTGTCCCGGATTTCTTTCCCGTCGCGATCGGACACCTCGTAGCACAGCAGGCCCCGCATCCCTACTTCAGCGAGAGCGTCTTCAATGCGATCCAGGCTGCCTTCTACTGCATATGGACTGGCGTGGTGGTCGATGACGGCTGTCACGCCGCTCTGCACGGCCAATACGGCCGGCAAGAGGGTGCTATAGTACACGCCATCCAGGTCCAACGCTTTATCCAGAGTCCACCACAACCAGGCCAGAATCTGGCCAAAGTCCTGTGGCTGCCGTGGCAGCGCCAGACCGCGGGCATAAGTACCGTAGAAGTGCATATGGGCGTTGACAAGGCCGGGCATCAGGAGGCGCCCGCCACCACCGAAGCGCTCAAAATGGTCGTATTGCTCTTTCAGCTCCTGCTCCGGCCCCACGGCAGCGATCTTGCTGCCCTCGATGGCAACAGCCTGGCCCCCATGCAGAACTGTGTTTTGTTCGTCGTTCGTGAAAATTGTCACATTGTCAATCAATAGGTTCATTACACTCTCCTAGAGTCATTTGGTAAGCCGAAGGGCCCGGCGAATAAGCCTGTTCATCTGGTTCACATGAAAGCACGAAACATTATACCGGCCCTACAAACGTGCAAGGAGGAACGTACACGGGCGCCGGTCTTGTCCTCACGCTGGCGGGGTCGAATCCTCTACATCCGCAAAGAACGTCCCATCCGGCAACGTCAGGTAGTGCAGCGACTCCGCTTTGCTCAACTGGGACAGGGTCACAGCGGCGCCTCTCAGGTCCGCGCTGTTCAGGTTTGCCTTGCGCAAATTGGCCTTGCCCAAATCGGCCCCCCTCAGATCAGCGCCTGACAGATTTGCTCCCCCCAGGTGTGCAGACTGCAATTTCGCGCCGCGCAGGCAGGCGCCAGCCAGATTTGCCAACCATAGGTCAGCGCCGTTCAGGTTGGCGCCTGTCAGATCGGCGTTGCGTAGGTCGAGCATCCACAGCCGCGTCTTACTCAGAGTGGCCCGGGCCAGCCGGGCGCCGCGCAGGTTGGCGCGCTCTAACTGGAGGCCATGTTTCTTCCCTAACAAACCAGAATCAGAGAGGAACTGTAACAACTCGCCCTTGTGTTGTTCGTCCAGGCTACGCAACACAGCCGTTGTGCGCACCTGCGCTACATGGCGCACGGTGGCATCCTGAGCCGAGGCGCGCAGCGCGCCGCTCAAAAGCATGTCGGTAATATCCGCGTAGTAGGTCTCTAATGTGCGCTGCTGGCGTCGAGCCGCAGCCATGCTTTGTTCGGCCTCGATGTGTGTGCGACCTGTCGAGCGCACCACCGTACCCAACCACCAGGCAGCCCCCAGCAAGAATACAGGCACCACCAGCAGTTCCATCCAGTCCCACAACGTCTTCGCGGGCTCAATGTCCGGACCCGGCAAAGTAAATTGCCCTACCCCGGACCAGGACGGGGCAAGGTCCGGCCGGACAATCAACAGGATCATGAGTCCCATACTGGACAAAACGATGATCCAAAATACAATGACGTTCACTCGGCGTCGCATAGTCCCACCTGTATCTGTGCCTGTTCCCTTGACTTCCATGCGCGAGCAGCGTCCATTAACTTTCCGGCGCCGGCTGAGAGAAGCCTCACTGTGCTTTAGTATATACTATTATGTAAAAAGAAAAAAAGTCGCCGCGTATTCCGCCGACCGCAGGACAGTACAAAAGTTGGGTAGCAGACACTTACGGCAGAATGTACAATTTGTACGCAGGGCCACAGTAGCTGTTGGCTCACCAGTCCGCGGAAAACTCGGTGGCGATGGAGCTTCACGCTTTTGAAACAGAGTGACCTACCTGCATATGCAGCATTTCCTGGGGCGAGCGGCTACCTCCCGTTAACAGCAGGACAAGACTGATGACAATGCAACCCGTAATCCTTATTGTTGACGATGACCAGATCCTGCTGGAAAGTATCGCCGACCTGCTCATGTTGTCCGATTTTCAGGTAGTAACCGCAGGTAATGGTCGCGAAGCAATGGAGATCATTGAGAAACGCGCACCGGATTGTGTGGTCAGCGACGTGATGATGCCCGAAATGGATGGCTATGCCTTACTGGCAGCGCTCCGCGCTGATGAACGCTGGTCGCGGATTCCCGTCGTTCTTATCACGGCCTACGAGCGCCCGCTCAAGCAGCTCGAAGAGGACAACCTGACCCCAGATGCCGTCCTCGTCAAACCGTTCGACGTCGACGACCTCATTGGCGCCATCAACAGGCTCCTCGACTGAAGCGCCCCCCGCCACGGCCCCTCCCACCAAGGCATTTCGTTTCACACATTGCGCTTCTTGCCGTACAATGTGTATGATTAGATCAGTGCCAGCTATTCTCACTTATGCACCAGCTATCGTGCACATGTAAGAGCAAGGAGGAAAAGGAGCAATGGAACGGATTCGCGAAGACTTCAACACATTAACCCTGGTAATGATTCCTGTGGCCATCGCCATTAACGTGGCCATCGGCCAACTAATATTCGCCCTGAGGATCCCACTCTATCTAGACTCAATCGGTACGGTGCTTGTCGGCGCTCTGGCCGGACCCTGGGCAGGCGCGCTGACAGGATTGCTCTCGAACTTAGTCTGGGGTCTGAGCGGCCTCAACGTCACCTACGCTCCCTTCGCAGCCGTTGCCGCGGTCATCGGCCTCCTGGCCGGACTCTTCACGGAAGTTGGTTGGTTCCGGGTGTGGTGGAAATCGGTGGTCGCCGGCATCATCGCCGGGCTCGTCGCCGCTGTTCTTTCGGCCCCTATTTCCGCCTATGTATTTGGCGGCGTGACCGGCGCCGGAACTGATGCCGTCGTTGCCATGTTCCGCGGTATTGGCTTTGGTATTCTGCCCGCGTCGTTCGCCCAGGGCGTCACGTCAGACCCTCTGGACAAGGCAATCACTTTCCTTATCGTCTACCTGATCGTTCAGGGCCTGCCACGCCGGTTCCTGGATCGATTCTCGCGCAGCGAAGAAGTTGCCTGACGTTACGGAACAGGCATGAGCGCGTCCTTCAGCCTCTTTCGCGAGCGCAATAGCCCGCTGCACCGGTTGCATCCGCTCACCACCCTGACCCTGTCGTTCTTTTGCCTGGTGCTGGGACTGGTCGCGCCCGGGCTGTGGGGCGCTTACGCCGTTTTCCTCTTACTTCTGCTGCCGCTGATCCTCGTGGGTCGCATCCTACGCCCGCACCTGAGCGCGTCGCTAAAAGCGGTTCTACCTTTTGCCATCTCGCTGTTCCTGGTACAGGGATTATTTTGGCCGGGAGGCACGCCCATTCTTGATCTGGGTCCCCTTTCGCTCAAACACGAAGGGGTGCTGTTCGCCACCCGGACCACGGGCCGCATTCTGGTTATCGTCAGCAGCTTCCTTATCCTGACCTTTACGGCGCGGCCCGATGCCCTGATGCAGGCCCTGCGTGAGAAGGGTGTGCCGCGCAGCATTACCTATATCGTGTTGACTACGATCCAGATCGTGCCTCGCTTTCAGGCCAAAGCCAATACCATCCTCGACGCACAGCGCTCGCGAGGGCTGGAAACGGAAGGCAGTATCTGGCGCCGATTTCGCGCCCTTCTGCCGCTGGTGCAACCATTGGTCCTCGGGGCCATCATCGACATTGAAGAGAGAGCGATCGCGCTGGAGGTGCGCGCCTTTGGCCGGGAGGGCCCACGCACCAATTTGCAGCGATTAGAGGATAACCAATGGCAGGTGTGGATGCGCTGGCTGCTGCTGTTGGGCGCGCTGGCGGCGCCTGTGATACGATTCTGGCTATTCTAACCGCTCATGATTCATTTTAAGGACGTCACCTACCGCTACCCGCGCGCTGATGAGCCCGTCTTCTCCGAGCTGAATCTCGACATCCCCAAGGGTCAGTTCTGTGCAGTCTTGGGCGCAAACGGTGAGGGCAAGTCCACACTATGCTACATGATCAGCGGCTTCATCCCCCACTTTTACCGTGGAGAACTCTCTGGAACAATACAGGTCGCAGGAAATAATGTACAAGATACCCCTCTGGCCGACCTCTCAGGTCAGGTAGGCCTGGTCTTCGCCAATCCTTTCAACCAGATCACCGGCGCCAAGTTCACTGTGCGAGACGAGATCGCTTTTGGTTTGGAGAATACGGGCGTGCCCCGCGACGAGATGGAGCAACGTATCGAACGGACAGTGGCCGTCACCGGGTTAGAAGGCCTGGAAGATCGCTCGCCCTTCGCGCTCTCCGGCGGCCAGCAGCAGCGGCTGGCCATCGCCTCTGTTCTGGCCATGCAACCCGACGTCCTGGTGCTCGACGAACCAACGGCCCAGCTCGACCCTGATGGCGCGCGCGATGTGTATGATCTGTTGCGCCGGCTGACGCAGAGCGAGGAAACCACCGTAGTGCTGGCCGGGCACCGTGTGGAACTGGTGGCTCAATTCGCCGAGCGCGCTCTTATACTTGCGCAAGGCGGCATCGCAGCAGACGGCGCCCCGCGGGAGCTGTTAGCCGATGGCGATCTTCACACGTACGGCGTCGGCCTCACACGCTACACCCTGGTCGCGCGCCGCGCACAGCAACAGGGTCTGGTCGACGGCGCGCAACCGCTCCCCGTCACGATGGAACAGGCCATTCGCTTTTTCCAATGAATCTGACGGTAAGCGACGTTCACTTCACATATCCTTCCGGCGTCACCGCTTTACAAGGGGTGGACCTTACAGTAAACAGCGGCGAATCGGTGGCCATCATCGGTGAAAATGGCGCGGGCAAGACCACTCTGGCCAAGCACTTTAATGGCCTGCTGAAAGCAGACCGGGGAAACGTACAGGTCGGCGATTGGAACACGCGCGAACACACCGTGGCCCAGCTGGCCGCGCGGGTTGCCTATGCCTTTCAGAACCCCGACGAACAGCTTTTCGCCCGGCGCGTCTGGGACGAAGTCGCCTTCGGTCCGCGCAATCTCGGTGTTGAGCAGGAGGCGCTGGACGAGCGCGTGGCCCAGGCCCTGGCCGCCGTGGGGCTGGAAGGCCAGGATGAATCCCACCCTTACGATTTGTCACAGCCGGAACGGCGTCTCGTATCGCTTGCCGCCGTATTGGCCATGCAGACGCCCGTGCTCCTGTTGGACGAGCCGACGACGGGACTGGATGTAAAGGAAATGCGCCGCGTGGGTAGCGTCGTAGAGGAGCTAAGAGCTAGGGGCCACACGGTGCTGACCATCACCCATGATATGGATTTCTGCGCGGATTACTTCGCGCGCGTGGTGGTAATGGCCGGCGGTCGCGTGGTGGCTGACGGACCTGCGTCCGAGATCTTGACAAAGAAACAGTTGCTGGCAGATGCCGGCGTAGAACCACCGCAACTGGTGCGCCTGGCGTTGGCGCTCGACCTGCCAGGGGCGCCCTTGACAGCCGATGAGTTTCTCGAAAGTTACGCGCAGTGGCGGAACAAAGAGGAGGAGACCTGATGTACGTAGTGCTGGGTGATTTACTGGCGGATTACAGCGCCCACATCCCCGATCTTTGCAGTCATCCCCGCGACCTGCAGCGTATCAGCTATCTGGAGCTGGGACCGGGTGGCGCCTGTAACGTGGCCATTATGGCCCGCCGCTTCGGCCTCCCCGTGGCCTGCCTGGGCGAGGTGGGAGGCGACATATT
Source organism: Candidatus Sulfomarinibacteraceae bacterium (assembly GCA_035464315.1). GTDB lineage: Bacteria > Chloroflexota > Anaerolineae > Promineifilales > Promineifilaceae > JAAYYY01. The sequence goes on along the minus strand of DATHSI010000221.1, from coordinate 12,442 downwards.
TGGGGAAATTGTACTCGATGGTCTGCGCCGCGAAGGTGTTGACGTCTCAAACATCGTGGTCAATGAAGCCGCCCACACACCGGTGGCGACGGTCCTGGTTGACGAACGCGGGGAACCGGCCTATCTCGGCTACCGCGGCACGCTGCAAATGATCGCTCTCCCCGACGATTGGCGCCCGGTCATCGAGCAGGCGGACGGCCTTTTCAGCGACGGCTGGATCGAGTATCAAGAAGTCGCCGATATTATCCTGGAGGCATTCCGTGTCGCTCAGAATGCCGGCGTGCCCGTTTTCTTCGACCCCGGCCCCGGCAATCCCGATATCGACAATGAGTGGCACCGGGAGGCAGCGCTCCTGGCTTCGGTACTGCTGGCAACCGAGGAAGAAGCGAAACGCCTCAGCGGCGAACGGGACCCGGTTGCTTCGGCCCGCGCCCTCCTACAGGGTGGGACAGGGACGGTCATCATCAAGCGCGGCGCAGCCGGCGCCTTTCTTCTGAGCGATGGCGACTTTGAAATCGCCCCGGGGCTGCCGGTCGAGGCGCTTGACACAACCGGCGCGGGCGACAGCTTTGCCGGGGCCGTGCTCTACGGCTGCCGGCAGAATTTGAATCTGGAGATGTTGGGCATTCTGGGAAACGCCACCGGCGCCGCCAAAGTACAGAAACAGGGCACAGGACACAATATGCCCACAATGGACGAAGTCCAGGTTATGCTTGAACGTTTTGACTTCTCGGTGCCCGATCTGTTGCCCTCATCAGGGGATGGTGAGAGCAAGGGGTAAGAGCGCAGCCGGTGGGCATCGTGGTAATCGAGGGCGGCGAGCCAGGCGACCGCTGAAGGACAACAGATAAAGAAAGTCCCTGGTTTGCGCAACCAGGGACGCAACACTCCCGCATCTCCGGGACCTAGCTGCCCGGCTGATAGCGGGTCCACCCAGAGGTGTGAAGACAGTTGTAATGATATCATACTTGAAAGGATTTAACATGGGGCAAACCCCCCTATCTTTCACTATATGAGAAAGTGGACGTCAAAACAGACTATTTTCCTTTTCCCCGCGGCCGAAATCCAATTCGTCCAGGTGCTCAATAGCCCAACGACCCGCTTCCCGCCGCGAAGAGACAGCCAGTTTGCGCAGAATGTGTTGTACGTGGTGACCGACCGTTTTGTCGCTGATGCCCAGCATCTCCCCGATTTCCGTGTTGGTATGGAAACGGCCCAGGTAACGCAACACCTCTCGCTCGCGCTCGGTCAACCGTGACCAGCGTCTTCCCACCTGTTCGTGCCACGTCTGCGCCAATCGCAACTGGCGCGAATTATGGAGTGGCAGGCCATTCGCGACGCGGCGCACCGTCTCTACCAGACTCTCTGACGCTTCATCCTTTACGAAGCAACCGGCGGCGCCAGCGTCCGTCATAGCCCATAGATAAGCGTAACGATTGTGCGCCGTCAGAAGCAGCACCTCCGTCTCCGCACACTTGCGACAGAGAGATCGCACTGTGTGTGTGGGACGGGGCGCTGTGAGAAAGAGATCCAACAAAAGAACATCCGGCCTATGATTCAACGTCAAATCACGCGCCGCGTGACTGTCATCGGTCTCGGCAACAACCACGATCTCCGGCGCCTCTATCAGAAACGTCCGAATACCGGCGCGGAACACCGGATGGCTCTCCGCCAGGATCACGCTGATACTCCCCGTATCGCTCATCGACACTGCCTCCCGCTTTCAACGTCTGGCCGGCGACCGGCAACAGCGTGTCGCCGCTCCATTCTAGCTCTCCAATGCGAGTCTGCGAAGAAAGCTGCCTCCTTTCTTTCATCACTACCCGCGAGAGTCACACTATGATGCACTATTCAAGAAATTTCACCCCAACCCACTCCCCGCATGAGGCTATGTAACGGTGGATACAGAGCCTACTAAGGAGATATAAAGGTAATGATAGTCACATTATAGTAAAAAATGGCGTCACGCCAAGAATTCGTCGGCGCTCATCTACCTAACGAATCGTTAGCCTACAGGCCTGAATGACGGCGCTTACATTGGATCTTGCCGTTCCCGGTCATTGCCAGGCGGGGCCGGTTAGCATATCATCGGAGAGAGGGAGCGCCTTGTGCCAGATCAGAATTCCGATCGGGAATTGTGGAGGCGTCATGAGTCAGAAAGTTATTATCGTTGATGACGACCGGGAGCTGCTCCATCTCATCGGCCTGGCCCTGCACCGTGCAGGCTTTCAGCCCATTGGCGCAGCCAACGCGGACGAAGCACTGCGGAAAGTGCAGGAGGAACAGCCGGCGTTGATCGTCCTGGATGTGATGTTGCCCGGCGTGAGCGGCATCGAATTATGCCGCAAGTTGCGCCAGGAGGCCGGCACTCTGCCGCTTCCCATCATCATGCTCAGCGCTCGCTCGCACGTGGATGATAAAATCGAAGGGTTGGAAGCGGGCGCCGACGAGTACCTGACCAAACCGATCAGCCCCAAGGAGCTGATCGCTCGTATCAAAGCGCTCCTCGAGCGCACGCGGCGGCTACAACAGTCGGCGCAAAGCGCACGCGGTCACGTCCTTGGCTTTGTGGGAGCGAAGGGAGGCGTGGGGACCACGACGGTCGCGCTAAATATAGCCGCCACGCTTGCCACTCGAGGCCACGGGGTCATTGCCGTTGAATTGCATCCATATGCTGGCACGTTCGACGTGCAACTGGGACACACGCCACGCGAAACGTTGGGAGATTTGTGGGGAGCAGATAGCGCGCGCCTCAACCAGCGTATGTTGAAGATGGCCCTTCTCAGCGACGCTTCCGGGCTGGACGTTCTATACGGACCTCGCGATCCAGAGACGTGGCGTGAACTTGAGCCTGAAATGGTAACCGAGCTGATTGAAAACCTGTCCGCCCTCGCCGATTACGTACTTCTGGACCTCCCCGGTACGATGTCCGCCGCATCGCAGGCCGCTTTGCGCCAGTGCGATCTGATCACGCTCGTTTCGCGGGGCGAAACAGATAGCGTGGCTTCTGGCGCCAGGCTGCTGGAACTGTTCAAAGCATGGGGCGTGGGGCGCGGTCTCGTAGAAGCCGTCATCGTCAATCAAGTTCCCCTGGCCATGGGCCTCACTGTGGAGCAGATCTCCCAGGAGTTGGGATGCGACGTCAGGGGCGTAGTTCCGCCCGCGGCGGATGCCTGCGCCGCAGCCCTCAAGCGCGGCAGGCCGCTTGTGCTAACCCATCCCGACATTGCCGCAGCCGAGAAGCTGAGCCAGATGGCCGACCAGTACATTATGGCCGAATGAAAACGCCTGCCACAACGAACCGATCGTTGCGGCAGGCGTAGGGTCGCTTCCAGCAGGTGCGGGCCTCTGCGCGCTCAGGAACCGTACTGGTCGCGGGCGAAGGACAACAGCCCACGAGCCTCCAGACGGTCAGCCGGGGCGCGGAATGTGACCTGAACCACACCGGGGTGGCGGCCGATTTCAATAGCGCCTGTGATCGTTGCTCTGTTCTTTACTTCGGGCACAGTCATGTCCAGAAGCTGTGCCGCGCGCTCCAGCCCGTTGTCCGTGGCGGCGTTCAGGTCTGGCCCGGTGCCGATTACAGAAATGGGCAGGCTTTCTTCTATCTCGTCCGTCCCCCACATTTCAGCCAATGATTGCGCGCGCGCCTTTTCCTCGGCGGTCAGGGGCTTTGCCAGGAAGGGCAGATCCTCTTCCACCGGGAACAGCAACGGTCCGTCGATATTCAATCCTTTCAGTAAGTGCACCTGTAACGTCACCGTGCCTGAGACGTCCGTTGTGTGACCTGCAATCTCGCCGTCCCCTTGCATGGCGTGCATATCGCCCAGGTAGACGCCGCCGCCTTCCGTCTTCACGGGGCAGATGAGAATGGCGCCTGCTCGCACGGCGTCGATATCCATGTGCCCATCGGTGCGCTGGGCCAACTCCTCGGCCGTCAGCGCATATTCGTGAGGCGCACCAATGAGGAAAGCGCCAAAGTCGCCCGCATTGTGCGAGTCGGGAATGGGCAGGCCTGGCGTGGTGCCCAGCTGGCCCATGAAGGGCCGCAGGCGGCCGACCAGACCGACGAGATCGTGCGGCGCAAAGGTCAAGATCGAATTCTGTATCGATTTCTCAGGCATCGCCGCGTAATACTTGGCCTCTTTTGCCAGCCGTTCCGCCACCTCCCGGTTCAGCGTCACGCCCAGCGCCCGGCGGTTATCAAAGGCAATGGTGTAGCCATTGGCGAACTTAAAGGGCGTGGCGTCGGCGCCACAATTGGCGCAGCGCACTGCTTCCTGTCCGATACCTTCGACGACCGTCTTGGGATACACCGTGCCACACTCGGGGCATTTTCCGGCCACATACGGGTCACCCACGCACCGCTCGGCAAGGACGATGTCGTTGCCAGAGGCAGTGGCCATCGATGTCACGCTGATATCTTTGATGCGAATGGCGATGGCGTCACCTACCTCGGCGCCGGCTACGGCTACCGGCTGGGTCACCTCGTGACCGCCGCGGATTTCCGGTGTGATCATAGGTCCCCAGCAGCCGGGAGCGGTATTAGCCACAATGTGTCCCCCGTCGCGCACCGGTCCCAGCATCGGCTTGCCCGGATCCAGAATCCCATCGATGAACTGGTCCACGAACACCGTCTCGTGGCCCTCTCGTCCATCACGTGACAATAACTCGTCACGGGCTGCATCGGTCTGCTCAAAGTCTGCTTTGACTGCCATCTGCAAAACCTCCTTCGGTTCGTTCCCCAAGAGGGGTAATCGAGACGATCAGCTTGAAAAGAGAATGCAATTTAGCCACCCGCCACGGGCATCAGCAGTGAGATCTGGTGTCCTGCGGGCAGCGCGGCGTCCGGTGAAACGTGATTGCCCTGAATGACAGGAATGGCCCGGCGGATCAGGTCGCTTGAGGAAGGATGCTGGCGACAGAGCGCGTCCAGCAAGTCGGCGACCGTGTGCCCTTCAGCCAGGGCTACCTGAACGTGCGAGCTACCAATCTGCTGTGCCAGAGCGCCATTGACGCGGACAGAAATGGTTTTCATGGCCTGATCCCTCGCAGTGTGATGTTCGTAAAAAACTGCGGCAACTCTATTATAGCACACACTAAATGACGCCCTCATCACGCAATTCCGCAATCTGTTGCTCATGATAGCCCAGCCGCTGCGCCAGAATATCCTTCGTGTGCGCCCCCAGCGTCGGCGGCGCCGAGCGCACCTCGCCCGGCGTGCGCGACAATTTGGCCACCGGTCCCAGTAACTGGATGGTTCCGGCCGTTTCGTGTTCAATCTGACGCACCATCCCACGCGCCTGTGCCTGTGGATCGTTCAGTGCGCTAGGAATGTCGTTGATGGGGCCTGCCGGCACACCATTTGCCGCTAACAGCGCCAGCCACTCTTCTGTGGGGCGCTGACGCATCACTTCCTGCAACAACCCAATCAGGTCCGCGCGATGCGCCACGCGTCCCGCGTTGGTTTGGAACCGTTCATCCTGCCAGAGCTCGTCACACTGCGCCAGCTCGCAGAATCGCCTGAACTGGGCGTCACGGCCGATAGCCAGCGCGATGTGTCCGTCCGCGGTGGCGAAGCTCTCGTACGGAACGATGTTGGGGTGCGCGTTGCCATACCGTTGAGGCGCCTCCCCGGTGGCGAAATAATTCTGGGCCACATTCACCAGCCAGCTAAGCTGGCTGTCGAACAACGCCACGTCGATGTACTGGCCCCGCCCGCTACGCTGCCGCTCGTGCAGAGCGGTGAGAATGGCGTTGGCCGCATACAATCCCGCGGTCACATCCACAATGGCGACGCCGACCTTGTACGGCGGCCCCTCCCGCGGCCCCGTGATGGACATGATGCCGCCCTGTGCCTGGATCATGAAGTCATAGCCCGGCCGATCGCGATACGGGCCATCCTGCCCATAGCCACTGATAGAGCAGTAAACAAGACCCGGATTCTCCGCGCTCAGCCGCTCGTAATCTATCTTCAGCCGTTCAGTCGTTCCCGGCTTGAAATTTTCGATTACCACGTCTGCCTGCACCGCCAGCGCTCGCACAATAGCCTGGCCCCGCACCGTCTTCAGGTTCACGGTCATGCTCTTCTTATTGCGGTTGGCGCTCAAGAAATAAGCGCTCTCTTCGCCGATCCAGGGCGGCCCCCAGGCTCGTGTGCCGTCGCCCCGTCCGGGCCGTTCCACCTTAATTACCTCCGCGCCGTAGTCGGCAAGCAGCATGGTACAGAAGGGACCGGCAAGGACACGCGAGAGATCTAGGATGAGCAGGTCAGAGAGAGCAGAGTCAGTCAAGATCACCTTCCTGGCGGGGTCTTTTATCTAACGTAGATTGCAGGTTGAGTCTAGAGAGGCCACGTGAGTATGTCAACCACAAAGGCAGGACAGGACAATATGTCCTATAGATATTGGTGACACGGGCCTCATGACAGCAGGACACTATTTGGCGTACCATGTTTCTCAATCAGCTATTGTGTGAATTGGGAAAGGATGGCGCCAGTGGACGAAGTTGCCGTAGAGCGGTCGAGGCCGCCACAGACCCGTATTGTGCCGGGCACCCAGCATACCAGGAACTTTCCGCGCTCAGGGGCGATTGCGGGCGCCATATCGGCTTTTGGATTCGCTCTTATCCATGCCCTCTTTATAAGCGATATCTGGTTCTCACTACCCATCATGATGGTTGCCGGTGCGCTGTGTGGGTTATGTGTCACCTGGAGCTACAGCTTGCGCGCGACGGCTCCCTCCCTCAGCAGTTGGTTGGGATACAACATGGTGTACGTGGTACTCCTGGCGCTGTTGGCGCTGGCGTCCATCCTTATCTTCGAGCCTGTGACCACAGTAGCAGCCCTGATCGCGGCCAATGAATCGCCGGGCGAGCTGATCCGGCAGGCGACACCCATGACGGCGGCGTTCACCCTGCTCGCAGCGGTAGGGGTCAGCATGCTGCACGAGAGAAGCTGGCGGCACTTAGCCGTTGTCTTACTAACTTGCACTCTAATCGTACTTTTCCTTGGTCTCAACATATCAATAATCGGCCTCGTGTTTTTTCCGCGCAGCTCGCTTTTTCTCATCGTGGAAATGTTCGGCCTGATCCTTGCCATCAACATCCTCTATGCTGCAGTTTTCACCGCCCTTGAGAGAAAGAGCTTGCTGCATGGCGGGCAAACAGGCGATGAGGTGGGCGTCCAAACCATTGCGGAAAGAGCAACGTGACTATATAGATCAACAGACATTGAACTTTTACACAGGAGGTAACAATGAAGAAGGTACTAAAGTGGCTTGGCATTATCCTGGGAGGGCTCGTCATTCTCGTCATTGTCGCTGCTGTAGGATTGGCCATCGCCGGCACATCACGTCTCAATCGCACCCATGAGATTCAGGCCGAACCTATAACTGTCCCCACGGATGAAGCCAGCCTGGCGCGCGGCGAGCATCTGGTCACCGTGGCCTGCGCCTCGTGCCATGGCCCTAATCTGACCGGACAGCCATTAATGGACGATCCGGTCATCGGAACCGTGTACGCAAACAACCTCACCGGCCTGGGGGAGACGCACAGTGACGACGACCTGGTGCGTGCGATTCGCCACGGCGTCGCCAGAGATGGTCGCCAGCTCATCGTGATGCCCTCTGAATCCTTCATCTACTTCAGTGAAGAGGACCTGAGTTCGATCATCGCCTATCTGAAAACGGTCCCACAAAGTGGCGAAGCGTCGCCCCAACCAGCAATGGCGCCCCTTGGGCGCATTCTCGTGGGCGCCGGCATATTCGGTGATGTATTCCCTGCGGAATATATTGATCATGACACTCCCTTCCCCGAAATGCCGCAGGTCGGAGCCAACGAGGCCTACGGCCAATATGTGTCCCGCCTGTGCGAGGGGTGTCACGGTCCTGACCTGTCCGGAGCGCAACCGCCCGACCCAGAGTCGCCGCTCGCGCCCAATCTGGCAGCAGCTGGAGCGTGGTCGGACGAGCAATTCATCAACACCATGCGCACCGGTGTAACGCCGTCTGGCCATGAGCTAGATCCCGCTTTCATGCCCTGGGACTCGTTCGGTAAGCTAGATGACGATGAGTTGCGCGGATTATGGATGTACCTGGCGTCACTCAACCATGCTGATGCGACGACAGATTGACCTAAAGTTCTATTGGTTTAGCCTGACTACGGAGGAAATGGTAATGATCGCTCAAACAGATGGACACGTATCGCGCAGCTCACGATGGGGCTGGGGTATTCTTCTCTCCCTCTCGGTTCTGCTTACACTCAACGGCCTCGCACTATACTTCTTCATTGCAGACTCTCAATTGATGCAAACGGTCTCGGTAATGGAAGTTGGCCTTGGTTTATTCGTGATGGTTGTGAGCTGGGAAGGCTTTCGCCGTCGCTCGCGCTGGGCCTGGAATGCAACCTGGGTGTTGGTGGCGCTTCTGGCAGCCCTCGGCCTACATATTCTCCTTGGCGGAGAGGAGCCTGGCGTCGGCCTTTTCTACCTGTCGTTGTCCGCCATTGCCCTTCTCGGTCAACTATTGGCAGGCAAGAGCTTAAGGTCCTGAACCGGTCCAGGGCATGGCCTCGCCAGCAAAGGAAAAAAGCACGATGCATGACCACATCTTCTTATCCAGTTTCGACAAAGGCATTACGCGCGCCCATTGTGCCACCGATGGTCAGTGGCAGGTGGAACAACTCGCTACTGAGCACAAGGTCAACTGCGTTGCTGCAGCCCCATCAGACAACAACGTGGTTTATGCCGGCGCCACAGATGGCGTATTGCGCTCCGACGACCGCGGGATCACATGGCTACGCAGCGGCATGGACGGACATATCGTGAAGTCATTGGCCGTCAGCCCGCAGGATCCGGATGTGGTCTATGCGGGCACGAAACCGGCGCTGATGTTCATCTCGCGCGATGGCGGACAGACGTGGCGCGAATTAGATGGCTTCCGCCGCATTCCCAACCGCTGGTGGTGGTTTTCCCCGGCGGAACCGGGCGATTTTCGCGCCTACGTCATGGCCATTGCCCTCTCCCCAGAGGATCCCGATGTGGTAATGGCCGGGGTCGAGTTCGGCGCCGTGGTGCGCAGCGAGGACGGCGGAGAGACCTGGTCACGCCACCGTTCGGGCGCGCTGCGCGATTGCCATTCACTCAAATTCCACGCTCGCGACGGCAACTGGGCTTACGAAGCGGGCGGTACCGGCGGCGGCGCTTCTTTTAGCCGCGACGGAGGCCAGACCTTCCAGAAATCCAAGCGCGGTCTTGCCAAAAACTACGGCATCGTGTGTGCTGCTGATCCGCAGAAGCCGGAAATCTGGTATGTGTGCGTCGCGCGCAGCCCTCAGAATGCCTATGGCAAAAAGCCTGAGATCTATCTTTATCGCGCCACCGGCGGCGCCGGCTGGCAACCCATCGGCTGGCAACCTCACCCGCTGCCCGTCGCGCCCACCGCCCTCATCACCGTCCCAGGCGCGCCGGGCCACCTTTACGCCGGCTTATACAACGGTGACATCTGGCATTCGATTGATTATGGCGATTCCTGGGAGCAATTACCGTTTAACATGAGCGGCATCTGGTTTTCGCTGCTCGTCATCTGAAGAGCCGGCTCACACCGAGGAGATACGCGATGCACCTTTCCAACACCACATCGTCCAGGACCGCCCTCGTGGCCGCACTGACCTTACTGTCCTGGCTGGGCGCTTACATCCATACCACATTGGAGTTACAGCTGCCGGTCTGGAGCCCGGAAAACAGCGTTCCTGCCCTGGTCGGACTGGCACTTTTTCTCGGGTGGTGGCGGCAGCCTCGCAGGCGTCGCCTGTGGAGCATCTTGCTCCTGGCGTGGACGGCCGGTGCGCATCTACTTATTGGCGCTGTGCTCTCGGTCTTACCGCTTCCCTTGTGGCCCTTCTATCCCGAGCAGTCGGTCGCCCATTATCTCTCGCACGCAATATACGCTGCCACACAGTTACCCCTGATCGGGGTCCTCTGGCGGGATATCAGCCGTTGAACGCGCAGCTTTCTGACTGCAAGGACCATCACCAAGAAGAGGTTCTTTTTTATTTTAAGAGAGGAGATTTACCATGACACAGTCAACCGTATTTGTAGAAGATAAGGAAAACACGGCAGCCGGATCAAATCGTCGCTGGGAGCAAATCGGGGCCGCCGCGGGCATTGTGTTTGTGGCGCTGCAAATCGCCAGCCAATCCCTGATCCAGCTCGGCGGCGTGGAGCCGGCCTTTAACGCCCCGGCGGGCGAAATCGAAGCGTTTTTCTTGAGCCGGAATCCGCAACTTGCGCCCATCGGTGGTTTTCTCTCCCTTCTCTCCGTCATTGCATTTCTCTGGTTCCTGGGCGTACTGTGGGCCGCGCTGCGCCGTGGGGAAGGGGAGCCGGGCTGGCTGTCGTTGGTTGCCTTTGCCTGCGGCATCGTGGGCATCGCCACGGTCCTGGGCGGAGTGAGCTGGGAATTGGCCATCTTGAGGATTCACGATGGCCTGGCGCCGGAGACGGCCCGGCTGCTGTTCGACCAGGGCAACGCCGGTTTTGCCAATTTCTGGGTCTTGCTGGCGGGTTTGTTGATTGCGACCGGCGTCCTCGCGGTGCGCGATGGCGCTCTGCCGCGCTGGCTGGGCTGGTTCGCGCTGGCGCTGGCGCCGGCTTTGCTCGCGGCCCGGGTAGTCTGGTTCGCCGGTTCTGGGGCCAAGTTTCTACCCTACATGCTGTTCTGGGTCTGGCTCATCGCCACCAGCGTGGTCTTGATGCGGCGGACCCGCCGAGCTGGCGGTTGAGCCCAGGCGAAAAGTGGGCGACTGGTTAACGCGATGAACACGACCCTGGTCGCTGGCGTACTGGCGGGCGTTGCCGGGCTGCTGGCCTTCCTGGTCGTCCACCACGTATGGATCCTGCCGATCTGGTTCATCCTTCCCATCGGGGTGGTGGTTGCGGCGGCGGGCGGCCTGGTTGCCGGCTGGGCTTACCGGGAGCTGCTGCCCCACCTGCCGGCGCGCCCCTGGACCTCGTTGGTCGTGATGGTTTTGAACTGGGCGGTCCTGCTCCCGGCGATCCTGTTAGCCGAACTGCGCCGGCCGCTGTTCGACGTGTCAGGGGAGGAAGCGATGTTAGCCATAAGCGTTGGCCGGGCGGCCCTTATCTTCATGCTGGAGCTGCTGCTGACGGCGACGGTGAGCGGCGCGTTGGCGGGCTGGCTGATCGGCCGTAGCGGCCGGGCCGCGCTGGCAACGGCCGTCGCCGGCCTGGTCTTCGCCCTGGGGCCGGGACATAACATCCCGCTCATCGGGGGCACGCCTGGCGTCGGCAAGGAGATGGTTCTTATGGCCACCATCATTGCAGTGTCCACGCTGGTACTGGTGGAGGGCAACGCCTGGCTGTTACGCCTGGAACGGGGTAGCTCACTTTGCGATGTTATGGAGGGAAATCCGACAATGAATGAATGTAACGCAACCGAATAGTGTTTTCCACCGTGCCGGATGAGGCTGTGGGTTTATGCTGGCGCACCATCCCTGTTCGTCGTGGGCTTAATCCCGACCGGCGCCCAAACAGCTAATCCTCACAGATGCCGAACCTTCCTCAACCGCCAGCCTCTTGTGTATAATGTGGCTATGGTCAGATACAGTCGGCAGCCACACTAACGAGAAAGAGGTCAATCGATGCCAACCGAATTCACCATCCCAGGCGGTGAAAGTCTCGCCTTCGTGAAAACAGCGGAGGAGACAGGTGGCGAATTGCTGGAAGGTGTCAAAGAATCCGAAACCCAAACCTATCCGGTGCGCACCCGCCTTCCACTCATTGCCCTGATCACCTTTTTGGTGGGTATGGCGCTGGCTTTCTTGTGGCTGCATCTGGAACTGCCCTTCGGCAACGACCGTCTCCAACCGGGAACGAATGCCATGACAGCAAGAGGCGTCGTCGTCACGCCGCTGGAAGCGGGACCGGCGGGCCTGCAGGCGGGCGACGTCGTCACTGCCATAGGCGGTCGCTCCTTGGAAGCATGGTTGCAGGCGCCGGGCAGCAGCTGGCAGGTCGGCGATACGATAGAGTACTCCGTCATTCGCCAGGGCCAGACCATAGAGGTAGCAGTCACGTTGGAGCCATACCCGCTGGGCGCCGTCCTACGCCGCGAGTGGGGGACGGTAATATTCCGCACCATCTCGCTACTCATCGCCGCCTACGTTTTTGCCCGGCGCCCTCGCCTCATTACGGCGCGCCTTCTGTTTCTGGGCACAGCCGCGCTGTTCAGCGCCATGCCCTGGTCGCTGGGACTACATGCCGGCGATTTTGTGAACGGCGTGGGAGTGTGGCTGTTCCATCTGACGATCGTTGGCGCCTTTATGCTGGCCTGGATTGCCAACTTTCACTTTGCCCTTGTCTTCCCGCAACCGGTGGGCTTTCTCAAGAAGCGCTGGGTGGCGCCGCTGATCTACGGACTACCTT
>DATHSI010000220.1:0-12467 GCA_035464315.1 Candidatus Sulfomarinibacteraceae bacterium | reverse complement strand
CAACCGCCGCGCGCCGGCGCCGGCGTGGTGGCCCGTTTCCGGCTGCAGGACAGGGCCGTGGCCACGTCCGGCGACTACATGCAACCGTTTACGCCGGACTTCAGCCAGCATCACATTCTGGACCCGCGGCGCGGCCTGTCGCCGCCGGCGCTCAGCAGCGTGAGCGTGGTGGCGGACACGGCGTGCACCGCCGACGCGCTGAGCACGGCGCTGATGGTCCTGGGCCCTGGCGAGGGCCTGCAACTGGTGGAGCGCCTGCCCGGCGTGGAGGCCCTGGTCGTGACCAAGAGCGGTGAGACGCGGCGCTCGTCCGCGTTCCCCGCGGGAGCGTAAGAAAATGGGGAGCGCCGGCGACGTATCTGGCCCGGAGCCGTGGGAGCTGGAGCGAGCGCTGAAACACCGCGAAAAGGAGTTCCGGGTGGTCAACGATATCATCGCCTTGATCAACCGCCCGGCGGACCTGCCCAGCAACCTCGCGCGCGCCCTGCACATCGCGCGCGACGCGCTGGGCACTCACATTTTGATTTTGTCGCTATTAGATGGGGAAGGGAAGCTGTCGTGCACGGCGTGGGCCTGCGAGCCTGAGCTTGAAGACGAGGTGCTGGCCTACTGCCGCTCCCGCGTGGATGAGCCGCTGCTGCGCCAGGCGCTGCAGACGCGCATGGTGGTGCAGTTGCGCAATATTGAGCAGGTGGAACTGAGCGCGGCGCAGCGAGAGGCGTATCGCCGGCTGGACGTGCGCCGCCTGGCGTTCGATCCTCTGCTGAGCAAGGGGCAGATCCTGGGCGCGCTGACGCTTATGCGCCATAACGCTCCTTACATCGACGCGCACAAGATCAGCTTTCTGCATGAGATTAAGGAGCTGATTGTGGTGCTGATTGAAAACGCCAATTTGCAGAGCCAGATTCGAGAGCTTTCTATTATTAAGGAGCGGCAGCGGCTGGCGCGCGAGCTTCACGACTCGGTCACACAGTCGCTGTTTACGCTGAGCCTGGCGGCCCAGGGGCTGAAGGCGGCGCTGGAGGAGGTGCCCGGCCCGCACCAGCAGGCGGTGGATCTGCTCATCGACCAGACGCAGGCCGTGCAGCGCGATATGCGCTCGCTGATCGAGGAGTTGCGCCCGGTGGAACTGCAGGAGCCCCGGCTGGAGCCGGAATTGCGACGGCACGTGAAGAGCCTGCAGCGCACCAGGGGTATCGCCGCGCGGCTGGAGATCAAGGGCGACGTGCGCGGCCTCTCGCACTCCCTGCAACGCCACATCAACCGCATCGCGCAGGAGGCATTGAGCAACGTGGCCCAGCATTCGGGCGCCGGCAAGGCCCACGTGACGCTGGAAGTGGCGTCAGATTGTGTTACACTCACGGTGCGCGACGATGGAGTGGGGTTCGACCTGAAAGGAATGACGTTGTGGGAGAGCGACTCCCTGGGCTTGCTGAGCATGCGTGAGCGCGCGGAGATGGTGGGCGGCGCTCTGCTGGTGCGCACCGCGCCCGGCGCGGGCACGACCATCACCGCCCGTCTCCCCATCTCGAAGCAAGAGGAACGATGACGACCGGTGACGCCGAAGTGATACGCGTGTTGTTGGTGGACGACCACCAGATGGTGCGCCAGGGCCTGCGCTTTTTTCTCTCCACGCAAGCCGGTTTTGAGATCGTGGGCGAGGCGCGGAACGGCGAGGAAGCTGTGGCGCTGGCGGCGGAGCAGCGCCCTGACGTGGTGCTGATGGACCTGATGCTGCCGGAGATGGACGGCCTGGAGGCCACCTGTACCATCCGCTCCCATTACGAGGAAGTGGAGGTGCTGGTGTTGACCAGTTACATCAGCGATGAGAAAGTGGTGTCGGCCATCAAGTGCGGCGCCAGCGGCTACCTGATGAAGGACGTGAACCCGCAGGAGCTGGCGCGGGCCATTCGCGCCGCGGCGCGCGGCGAAGTGTATTTGCACACGGAAGCGGCGCGTCACCTGGCGGACGCCATGCGCCCGGACAGCGAGGCCGCGGGCGAACCGGCCCCGGCGGTGCTCACGGAGCGCGAGGTGGAGGTTCTGGCGCTGATCGCACGCGGGCTGAGCAACCAGGACATTGCTACGCAGCTGACCATCGCGCCCAAGACGGTGAAGGGGCACGTCAGCAGCATTCTGCAAAAGCTGGCGCTGGACAGCCGCGTGCAGGCGGCGCTATACGCCTTGCGCCACCAGATTGTGGAGTTGGAGTCTACGTAGTCGCGCTGAGGTTTGTAGTGACGGCTTCAGCCGTCCAACCGCTGATGAGCGTTGAAAAATTAAATCGGCAATCTTCCACGCCGACGACCGCCCAGGGATGAATCCCCCGACCCACGACGTTTCCTCCCCCAGCCGCATTCATGCGGCGTCTCGTTTGTAGCCGGGGGACTTCATCCCCCGGCGGGCCTTACCCCGCCGCCGGCGTTTCCGCTTCTGACTCGAAGGCCAGCAGGATCACGCCCAGCGTTTCTTCCAGCTCCTTGATCTGTTGCAGTTGCACATCGCTGAGCGACGCCGCGGGCCGCCCCGGCTCAAAGGCCATGATCTGCACGCCAAACTGCCGTTCCAACTCCTGAATGCGCTGGATCTGCTCAATTTCGAGCGACGCAATCTCCAAGAATGGTTCCACGAGTGCCTCCTCCTGCCATACGATAAGTTTCCTATACTATAACAGAAGTTGCCCGGCCGGGCAGTACGCGCGCATGATGGTGTATACTAAGGGCCAGTGGTGGTGACGAATCGTTTCAGGAGGCGCCCAATGTCGCAAGAACCGCCGGTCATTCAACGAATGCAGCAAAGAGTCCAGCGCTGGCAACGGGCGGCCGATCAGCGCGCGGTTTTTTTGCACTGTTACATGATGATGACGGACAACATGCTGCGGGCCGTGGACGCCGGCGAGTTTGAGGACCGGCAGTGGGTGTCGCGCCTCCTACATCGCTTTGCCGACTACTACTTCGAGGCCCTGGACGTTTACGAGCAAGACCGCGACGCCGCGCCGGCTGTGTGGCGCACGGCGCACGACGCCACGCTGGCGGGAAAGTGCAGGGCGGTGCAGCGTCTCTTTCTGGGCGTTAACGCGCATATTAATTATGACCTTGTGCTGGCTCTGGTCGATGTGCTGGAAGGGGAGTGGCCCGCGGCGGATGAGGCATTGCGCCAGAGGCGCTACCGCGATCACTGCTACGTGAACGAGGTCATCGCGCGCACTGTGGACGTTGTGCAGGACGAGGTTGTCGAGCGAGCGGAGCCGGTGATGGACGTGGTGGATAAACTGATGGGCCCCGTGGACGAGTGGCTGACGGCGTGGCTCATCCGCCGCTGGCGGGATGAGGTGTGGCACAACGCCATGCGCTACCTGCAGGCGGAGCAGCCGCAGGCGCGCGCGTCGCTGCGCCTGCAGATAGAAGCGATGACGCTGCGGCGGGCGGACGTCATCTTGTTGCGCAATGGGCTGGCGCTGGGGCAGGGGGAGCGCATAGAAGCGCGCCGGTAAAAGCGCCTTCAATCTCAATCAATAATCTCCCGGAATGAATAGGAACCTGCCCCCATGACGGCGGGAACAACAGCGTACTATCCTTCTCTCAGAGTAAAGAGGCCAGGGCTCCACCTGGCAACTGTCATTATGAGGGAGGTACACTATGACCGACCGTCTGGAAGCTTATCCACCCGGTGCAGAAGAAATCGCCGATGGGACTGTAACACCGTCGCCGGGCCCCGAGGAAACGACAAAGGGCGCCAAAGTGCGCGGCGCACGGTTGCGCAGGGTCCTTTTCACGGCCTTCACCGTTCTCTTCTCCCTGTTTCTGCTGGCTGCCTTCAATATCCTCTATCTGCTGATCGTGCTCTACTGGCTGCCTGACGAGACAATTCTCTCGCTCATCCCCGACTTCGACGCGGCGGAACTGGTACACAGGTTGCACGGTATGGCGTTGGCCACGTTCGTCTGGGGCATCTTCATTGGTACGGTGGTGCAACTGCGTCATCCCCAGAGGCGGCTGGCTCCCTTCCTCATGGCGCTGGCCGTGCCCGTGGCGCTAATCGTGGGCGAGCTGGTTACAGGCACGTACACGGTGGGCGGCACCGCGCCAGTTTTCGTTCCTTTGCTATTGATCGCCGCGCTGCACCCACACGCCCGCAAGCTGCTGGCGGTTCCCGGCCTGAATCGGCCGCTGGCGGGCCTGATCGCTGTGGCTGCCGTTCCCCTGCTGCTCTTCGCTGCACAACAGGCGCAGATGCAGCGGTTGGCCGTTCCTGGAGACACACATGCTGAGATGGGCCATTGGGCTCATATGGTCTCCTTCGCGCTCCTGATTCTGCTGTGGGGTCTCATTGGCGCCTCGGATCATCCGGGCTGGCGGCTGGTAGCCTGGGTTGCCGGGCTGGCTGCGGCGATCTACGGGCTGCAGTCGCTGTTCTTTCCTACCATGGCCTCGGCGGCTCCGGTATTCTGGGCTGCTGTGGTGGTAGTTTGGGCAGCAGCCTATCTGGCGCTGACCGAACGGCGCGCGCGCCGGGGTGCGTAGGGCGTACGACAAATTTTGGAAATTTGTCCAATAAGCGGACACCGGCTGCGGGGGCCGGGTATGGGGGCCAGATATGGCCTTGGGAGACCGGCCCGATCACAACATGTTCGTGCTCCCTACGGAGCAAGAGCCTTGCCAAAGGAATGCGTTTCTGCGTAAGATGATGGTGACGGCAATAGTGGAGAACCTGGTGGACACATGCAATCCGCAATAGAGGCAGCCGGCGGTTGGAAGTCGTCGCGCTCTGGACGCTTTGAAGTGGCCCTTGTCTTGCTCATATGGCTGCTTGCCGTGACCTCGCTGGTGGGCAAGTTTGTCTACCTGCTGCCCGTTAGACGTTACAGGAGCCCGGCAGGTCTTGATATCCTCTTACAGACGCCGGATCTGGTGGAGCCTGCATTTGTCATGCTGCTCCTGGTCTTCGGCTCGCTGATCATTCTGCGCTCTTCCAGCCACCGTTACGGTTGGTTAATGCTGGCGGTTGGTCTGTCCACCACCATCGTCAACGCCACTTCGGAGTACGCCCAATACGCGCTGGTGGTGGCGCCGGAGGCCGGCCTGCCACTGGGTTGGGCGGCGGCGTGGGTGCAGGACTTGTGGATGCTGCCCTTCGTGCTCCTGTTTTCACTACCTTTTTTGTTCCCAGATGGCCGGTTGCCGACTGCCCGCTGGCGAACAATCTTCAGGGTGCAGTCGGCCACCTGGGGCCTGTACTTCCTGGTGTTCGCCTTCGCCAGGCGCCCTCTTACCAACGGATTTCTGGTCTACGAAACGGCGCTCACCAATCCACTGGGCCTGATTCCCATGAGCCCTGACCTCTACAACGGAGCGTTCGCCGTCCTGGTTGGTATATACGTCGTGACGGGCACCGGCACGCTGGTGACGCGCTGGCGGGGCACGCGCGGCGACGTGCGCCAGCAAATAAAATGGGTCATGTATGCTTTCTTTCTGATGCTCATGGCCCTTGCCGCCAGTTGGGTGAACATCTTGTTGGTTGAGGCGGCCGGTATCGATCTTGGGCTGAGCCCGATCCTGGACGTTGTCATCAGCTTCTCGCTATTAGCCGTGATGGGCGCCATGGGCCTGGCAGTGCTGCGCTATCGCCTGTACGACATTGACCTGCTCATCAACCGCACCCTGGTTTACGGCGCGCTGACGGTCATGATCGTGGCCACTTACATTTTCTTTGTTGCCGGTGTGGGCGCGCTGTTGCCGTTGCAGGACAACCTGTTCCTGTCGCTTGTGGCCACGGGGGTCATTGCCGTGCTGTTCGCGCCCATGCGCGCACGCCTGCAGCGGGCGGCCAATCGGCTGATGTTCGGTCAGCGCGACGATCCCTATGCCGTGCTTTCCGAGTTGGGCCGGCTCCTTGCGACCTCGGCCACGCCCCAGTCCACGTTGCACACAGTGGTGGAGACGGTGGCCAGGACGCTGAAGCTACCCTATGCGGCTATCCAGTTGGAGCAGGACGGTGCGTATGATACGCGGGCGGAATATGGAAGCGCCGCCGCGGAGAAAGTTGCGCTGCCCCTGGTGCATCACAACGAGGTCGTGGGCCGGCTGGTGATTGCCCCGCGCTCCCCCGGCCAGACTCTGGCGGCCAACGACCGCCGCTTGTTGGAAGACGTGGCCCACCAGGCTGCTGCTCTGGCCCACAACGTGCGCCTGACGGGAGCGCTGCAGCGCTCCCGCGAACGGCTGGTCGCGGCCCTGGAAGAGGAGCGCCGTCGCCTGCGTCGCGATCTGCACGACGGCCTGGGCCCATCGCTGGCCAGCCAGACCTTTAAGCTGGATGCGGCGCTGGAGTTGCTGCAACAGGATCCGCAGGCGGCGACCGGCCTGCTGGAATCGCTCAAGAAGCAAAACCAGCGGCTGGTGGCCGATATCCGGCGGCTGGTCTACCAGTTGCGACCGCCGGCGCTGGACCAACTGGGGCTGGCCGGCGCGCTGCGCGCTTACGCAGGGCAGATCGGCGGCGCCAACGGCCTCCAGATCGCCATCGCCGCCAGGCCCGATCCGTTGCCGGAGCTGGGCGCGGCGGTGGAAGTGGCCGCCTATCGCATCGCGTTGGAAGCGGTGACCAACGTGGTGCGCCACGCGCGCGCCGCGCACTGTACGGTGACGCTGGAGGCAACGCAGGAACAACTGCGGCTGATCGTGGCCGACGACGGTGTGGGGCTGGGCCCGCAGGCCGCAGCGGGGGTTGGCCTGACGTCGATGCGCGAGCGCGCCGAGGAACTGGGCGGCTCGCTGACAGTTGCCGCCGCGCAGCCAAGCGGCACGCGTGTCATGGCCAGCCTGCCGGCTGACGTGATTCTGGACAACGATTCGCCGCCGGCGAGTGAGGAGAGGAAACAGGTGAATGCATGAGTGACAGCAAAGCAAACGACGTAATCCGCGTTTTTGTGGCCGATGACCATAAATTATTTCGCGAAGGGCTGATTGCCTTGCTGCAGGCCGCAGCGGAGACGGAGGTGGTCGGCGAGGCGGGCAGCGGGCGGCAGGCGCTGGCCCAGGTGGCGGAATTGCATCCCGACGTGGTGCTCATGGACATCATGATGCCTGATATGAACGGTATCGAGGCCACGCGACGCATCGTGGCCGGCCACGATGGCGTGTACGTGGTCATGCTCACCATGCTGGAGGACGACGACTCGCTCTTCGCGGCCATGTGCGCCGGGGCGCGCGGCTATATCCTGAAGGGAGCGGACAAGGCCGAGGTGCTGCGCACGGTGACCGCCGCGGCCCGGGGACAGGCGCTATTCAGCCCGGCCATCGCCGGTCGCCTGACGGGCTTCTTCCAGAGCGCGGACGAGCAGGCGCTGAGCGTCACGCCCTTTCCGGAGCTGACGGACCGCGAGCGCGAGGTGCTGGAACTCATCGCCCAGGGCCGCAGCAACGCGCAAATCGCTGCCATCTTGCACATCGCGAGCAAGACGGTCAGCAATCATATTTCGAATATTTTCAATAAGCTGCAGGTAGCGGACCGCGCCCAGGCCATCGTCAAGGCGCGAGAGGCGGGGATGGGGGAGAAAAACGAGCCTTCGTGACGGGTGTTATCCTGCTAACGCGATGATGCATTTCGAAGGCGCGGTACGCCGCGAGGGGGGCCGTTCCCGAGAGCGATGGGAACGGCCCCCGCGTGGCGCTTATTGTGCGGTAATTGTGTGGAGTTAGAGGTGCGTGGGTTCGCGGAAGCCGGCGGGGTGGGTCCAGGTAGCGCCCACGGTTAGGCTGACGGGAATGGACAGGGTCTGGGCCGGGTTGTCGGGGTTGGCCAGCGTCAGGGTGGCCGCCACCGATTCGCCGGGGGCCAGGCCGTCCGGATCGGCGGTGAGCGTCAGCGTGGATGGGGCGTCGCCGCTCTCGTCGCTCAGCGTCAGCCAGCCGGCGTCTACGGAGGCCTCCCAGGAGAGCGCGCCGCTGCCGCCGTTGTGGATGGTCACCTGCGCGGTCTGCGGTGCGACATCGTCCGCCGAGAGGTGCCAGCCCAGTTGCATGGGCGCGGCGGTCAGGGTGGGGCCGGGCAGGCTCAGGTCGTCGCCCACGATGACCAGCACCGTGTCGCTGCCCGTCAGGCCCTCGCTGTTGGCAGCGCTGAGCGTGATTTCGTTGTGGCCAACGGGCAGGTCGGTGGTGGAGAGGAGCGGGCCGGCGCCCAGCAGCTCGCCGTCGCCGGTGCGCCACTCCAGGGCGCTGTGGGGCAGCGCGCCGTCCTGCCAGTCGTGGACCTCGCCGCTGAAGTTGACGAGCTGGCCCCACTGGATATGCGTCTCCGCGCCGGGGGTCAGGATGCGCACCTGGGGCGGGCGCGGCGCGATATCGTAGACCGGGCTGTCGGCCTGCGCGCCGTGCACGCCGTCGCCGGCGACCACGCGGAAGCGAACGCTGCTACCCATCAACTGGCCGGCGTCAATGGGCGCCTGCGGCGCGCTGAGGCTGGTCTGCAGCGGCTGCCAGCTGCCGCCGTCCTGGCTGTAGAGCAGGTCGAAGGTGAGGTCGTCGCCGTCGGGGTCGCCGGCCGTCCAGGTCACGGTGTGCTCGCCCGTCAACGGGCCGTCCGCGTCCGTTACCTGCACGTCGCTCATCGTGGGCGGATTGGCGCTGGCCATTTCGCTGGCCATCACTTTTCCGTCGCCGAGGCGCACGATCTGGATTTCGGCGGTTCCCGGCGCCCAATCCACGACCTGCCCGAAGCTTACAAATGCGCCCTCGCTGTCATGCGCTTCTTGCGGCGTGAAGGGGTAGTCGGCCAGGGTATCGCCCTCGCCGTCCAGCAAGCGAATGGCGTAGGGGCCGGGGACCAGCGGCGGGGCCATGGCCACGCTCTCCGTGCGGCGCAGGTGCTGGATGTGGGCCTGGTCGCCGTCGACGACAATGATGCCGAGGACGCTGACCAGATCGCCCTGGCGCGGCGCGCCGGGGGCCGGCGCGAGGCTCTGGATAGCCAGGTGGTTGTACATCGCCTTGTAGGTGTAATCGCTGATCCACTGGAAGTCACAGTAGCTCATCAGGTCGCGCCACATGTTGTCGGGGTAGACGGCCATGGGAATGTTGAAGGAGGGGTCGCCGGGGTCGAAGCCCAGCAGATCGCCGGGGCCGATGGCGGCGCCGGCGTAGGGGAAGTCGGGATCGCTGCGGCTGTGACCGCACCCTTCCACCTCCTCCGTCAGCTCAAAGTCGCCGGCGGGGACAGGATGGGCCCGGCCCAGGAGGTGGCCGAGCTCGTGGCCCGTGTACCAGTCGGCGTAGGTGGTATCTGTGTCCCAACTCGAACCGCCGGGGGGGCCGGCGGGGCCAGAGGCCACGTTGTGGCCGCAGCAGGCCTGTCCGCGCGGGAACCAGCCGGCCTGGTCGCTGATCAGGCCGTACATGAGGCGATTGCCGGGCACGCCCCACGAGATGCGCATGAAGTTCATGAGCGTGTTGGTGTAGGCGCTGGCGCACAGGCTGAGGGTTTTGAGCTTGAAGATGCAATCCGGTGCGATGCGCTTGACGTAGTATTCCAGATTCTGGTCAAAGATGTACATCAGATTGGGCCGCAGGCCGGGGGCGGGGTCCGTGATGCCGCCGGGCGCGCTGGCCAGGGGATAAGTCCTGCGGATCCAGGAGTAGGTGGCCAGCACGTCTTCCACGAAGCGCGGGTAGTAGATCTGGTCGCCGACCTCATAGCCCCAGGCCACGAACTGCACTTCCAGGCGCTGCGAGGGCAGGAAGGTCAGTGGTCCCACCTGCATCTCGTTGTCGCTGTAGTCGGGTTCCAGGGGAAGCTGGAAGGGGTTGACCCTGATCTGGAGTTCCAGCCCTTCCTGCTCCGTCCAGTGCCAGGGGAGCTCGAAGACGAAGCTGTCGTCGACGTTGTTACGGTCCGGTGAGTCCTTGATCGTGATCGCCGTGCCCACGGGATTGGCGGGCGGAATGGGGTTGCCCTGACCGCCGTTCCAGGTGGCGCTGAGGCGCGCGGTGACGCCGGGCACGTCCACCCCATCGGCCTCCACGTGCACGCGTACGAAGGTGCGCTTGCCCGGGATCAAGGGCACGTCGTTGTCTACATCCTGCACGCCCTGGGTGATCTCCACGTCCGTAATCTTCACGTTGACTTCAGACAGCGCGCTGGCGTCGTTGGGCAGCCGCTGCAGGCCGCCGTCGCGCCAGAAAAGCAAGGAGCCGTCGCTCTTCAACTGGTGCGCCTGGAAGGCGCCGGGCGCCGTCCCCGCGGCGTAAGCGTGCACGGTCGTACCGGCCCCGCCGAGGCGTTCCGTGCGGCGCAAGATGTCCTGGTAGCAGGTGAAGGAGCCACAGGCGTGCGGGTGCGCTTCGAAGAAGTAGAGGCCATCGCTGTCCGCGGTCAGGGTGTGGATGACAGCGTTGGCCTGGGCCGCGGTATAGAGCGGGCCGCTTGTGTCGCCGCTTATGTTGCTGCGCACGTAGATTTCGTGGCCTTTGGCGTAGTAGACGTTGTGGATCGGGCCAAAGAAAGTATTGAATTGCGGTTCGGCGTAGTAGCCGGTGACGCCGTTGTCCAGCACGAGCGCGGCAAAAGCGCCCGGGCTGTAGCGCCGCAGGCCGCCGCCGGCCAGCCAGTAGATGTAGTCGCCGTCTGCGGAGAGATGGCTGGCGCCGCTGCTGGTGAAGATGTGCGTGGCCGAACCGTCCGCTTTGCTCACTTGCCAGATCTGGCCGTTGCCCGTGTTCAGGGCGTAGACGTACTCGTCATCGTCGACGACCTCCCCGGCGGTGCCTGTCACCTGGGCGGACAGTAGCTGGGGCGGATCGCCTTCATTGGCCAGCATGGAAAGGCGCATCAGACCGTCCTCGTTGAACCAGTACACGTAGCCGGCGTCGGCGGCGATGGTGGAGCGTATTTTAAGGTCCTGTTGGCCGCAGCCGGCGTTTACCTCGTTATAGAACAACGTGCGCACGGAACTGCCATACGTGGCGATGCGCCGGATCGCTTCTTCGGTATAGTTCTGGGCCGGGGCCTCCGGCTCCGGGGCCAGCGGCTGGCAGACGGGCATCGTGTGCCAGAAGAGTTTGGGGATATCCAGGTCATAATCGTTAACGTCCTGGGGCACGAGGGTGAACGGCGTGTCCAAGGGAGCCGCGGGTTCCGGCGGCTGGGCCGCGTCCTGCGCCGGCCGGTCTGCGGGCCGCGAGGCGGCCCCCTGCGATGGCGCGGCGATGGCCAGCAGGAGCAGGGCCATGATCAGGAGCAGGGCGGGAATGAACAGGCGTTGCGGCTGTGGGGCTGGTCCGGGCATCTGGTTGTACCTCTCTGTGTGGTGTCATCTGGAACAGGAACACACCCCGAGGCAGGGTGCGAGCCGGCCCTGGTCTAGTGTGAGTGTACAATCTGTCCGTCCGTTAAACGTCCATGGGGCGAACGTTTACAAGAGGGTGCATGACAACTCGGTTGGATGAAACGAATGTGGCACAGAGGTCCACGGAGAACAACCAGAGGAGAACCACGGAGAACTCGCCTGCTCCCCCCAGCCCGGCTCCGAGCCGGCTCGTAGTCGCCGCTTCAGCGGCGGGACGGCTGAAGCCGCCACTACAAACCTTCAATCATTCGCTTAACAGGGCACTAGGCATCTCCCAGCTCGTACTCCAACTCATAAAAATGATCGCCGTCTTCAATGGTGAGCGTCATCTGGCCCGAGAGGCCGGTCAGCTCGCCGGTGCCGGAGTCGGGGACGACCTCGAGTATGAGGCGGCGCTGGCCGCGGTCCATCATGCCGTAATGTTGCAGCACGAACGTGCCGCGCCGGCCCCTCAGCGTGCCCTGAACCTGCTCGATGGCCACGTAGCCCGCGGAGCCCTGGACGCCGGTGGTGGCGGTGAGCATTTCGCCGCGGCTGCGGGCCTGCAGGTCGCCGTGGTACGTTTTGTCGATAGCCATGCGCCCCACGGTGACTTCCTTGCTGCCTGTGGTGAATGGATCAAGTCGTCGCAGATCGACGTCGAAATGGCCGGTGGCCTTCATAGAGTGCCTCCTGTGATGGGTCACGCGTGAAGATTCACGATGGTCGGTTGGGTGGTGTCGAGCGGTTACTGCCTTCGATTGCAGCGAGCTGTTCCGCTGTGAATGGGGACTGGCGCAGGATGTTTAGAATGAAGTCGGTCTTTCCCGCGAGGTAGGCGTCGATGTCGTCCGGGTGGCGGGCCGCCAGTTTCTGCTTCAGCTCCCCGTACTGGCGCGCGGCGTCTGGGTTGGCGCGCAGGTAGTCGCGCACGGCGAGGTGGTTGCGCAGGCCCAGGCTGCCCACATGACAGACGTAGAGGTGGTGGGCGGGTAACTGGGGCGGGCTGTAAAAGGCCTCGCGCCCGGCCACGCCCAGGTCGCCGCGGTGCACGTAGCCGATGGTCGCCAGGCGCTCGATGGCTCGCGGCACGTCTTCATCGGCGAGCACGACCACGCTCATGTCGATGATCGGTTTGGCTGTC
>DATHSI010000219.1:0-32766 GCA_035464315.1 Candidatus Sulfomarinibacteraceae bacterium | reverse complement strand
CCATCGCCAGCTGACGCCGGAGGAGCTGGAAGCCGCGGGCGTGACCCCGGACATGATCCGCCTCTGCGTGGGCATCGAAAACATCGATGATCTGCTGGAGGATCTGGACCAGGCCCTGGCAGCGGCTTAGGCTGAGATAGTTGTGACAAGGCGAGAGATATCCGATTTTTTGGAAAAATCGGATATCTTTCCTAGCTCCCCAATCGCCCCGCCTCCCGCGCCAACAAATGTCCAAACACCGCGCCCACCAGCGGCAGGAACGGGCGCGGGCAGGCGGGCAGGGGCACGATAGCCGCCGCGTCCACGCCGCGCACCGTCGCCGCCTGCTCATTCCCCTCGGGTACAACCAGTAGCACGGTGGCCCGCCGCGCCCGGTACACCTGGGCGTCCACCAGGCTGGCGGCCTGGAAAAGGGGGTCCGTGGCCAGGATCACGATCAGGGCGTCGTCCGCCGGCTCGGGCCCGCCCACCGTCGCCAGCGGCCCGTGCCACGCCGAATCAGTATATAGCTCTTCCGCCACGAACCCGCGCATGCGCAGCGACCGCGCCACGCTCGCGGCGGCGGCGTAATCCTGTCCCCCGCCGATAATCTGGAACTTGTCATAACCGGCGGATAGATAGGGAGCCAGCGCGCCGTTAATTTCTGCTCTCAGCCCGCCATCGCCCAGCATCTCCGCCAGCAACAGCGGCATCTGCGCCAGCCCCTGCTGCCACTCAGCCAGCTTCCCCCCTCGTTGTTGCGCCACGCGCACCGCCAACCCCGTCAGATAGACCGCGCTCAGCAGCTCCAGCTGCAGCGGCGACAGATCCGCCGGCAGGGCGATGGTGTGCGCGTCGCGCGCCGTGAGGATAATGCCCGCGCGCACCAGTTGCAGCCACGCGGTGTCCGGCGGCGGCGCCTGCAGGCGGCTGATGAAGCGGCGGTAGACGAGCAGGTTCATGCCCAGCAGCTCCTGCCATGCGGCTGCCGCCATGTGCGCGCCGTTTTCCGTCGCTTCCGTGTCCGTGACGATCAGCAGGTGCTGCTGCGGCTGCAGTTGCAGCACCGCCGGCAGCGGGTCGGAGAGCACGCTGAGCGCCGTGTGCAGGGCGGTGGTGGCCCCCAGCGCCGCGCGCGTGGGCGTTGCTGTGCCGGCGTCCCAGGCATCCTGGCCCCGCTTGCTGCGGGCGAATTGCGCCAGGTTGATGTTGTGCAGCTCGCGACGCGCTTCCACCGCCGCCCGCCGCTCGGCCCCCGTCGTCGTCACGCTCTTGGCCAGGTTGCGCGGGCTGTCGATCTGCGCCGCCGTCAGACCCCGCGCGTAGCCCAGGGCCACCGCCAGTTCGAAGAAAAAGAGGGCGTCCAGCAGCGGTTGTAGCAGCGGCGAAGCCTGCGGCGTGACAAACACCGTCGCTTCCTCCAGCGCCTGCCACTGCGCCAGCCGCTCGTGTGGCGTACAGTGGATCAGGCAGGGCGCGCCCAACGTTTTCAGATAGGAAATGATCGCCTGCGCCTCCCTGTGCGCGGCGGGCGTGGAGGCGTTGACCACGAACAGCACGCGCCTCGCGTCGCTCTGGGCTAGGCTGCTCTGTTCGATCAACGGGCGCAGGCTGGTGGCATGGAAATCGAGCGCCAGGCTCACCACCTGGGCCACCTCTTCGATTTTCAGCTCCCCTTCCAGGTCGATGGGGCTGTCGCCGATCACCACCACCTTGTTGTACTTCCCAAAGCGCGCCACCGCCTGCCGTAGCCGCTCTCGCCGCGCTTCGTCCGCCAGCAGCGCCCGCGCCTGTTGTGGAATGACCAGGCGCAGCTCCTCCAGCAGCGCCGCGCGCCGCGCCACGCTGTCGCCGTCTTCTTGCGGCGCGTGGTCGCCGTTGCGCATGGCCGACAGTTGCAGCGCCAGCAGGTCCAGCGTCATCAGGATCGCGGCAAAGCCCTTCACGCTGGCCACGGACACTTCTACCCCGGAGCGCACGTCGAGCACGCCGGCGCTGGACGCCGTGCGCCGCGCCAGGTCGCTTTGCGGTCGCCCGCTGACCGCCAGGCGCAACACGCCGGCCTCCGCCAGCCAGGCGTCGGTCTTTAGCACCGAATCGGTGGTGCCCGACCAGGAAATCTCCACCGCCAGGTCGTGCGCCGGGTCCAGCGCCGGCCCCAGGTTCAGCGCCTCGACGGGCCGGTAGACGGCGGTGGTCAGCGCCGGCAGCATCTCCCGGAACAGTGGCGCGGCGGCCTGCGCGTCGCGCCAGGAACTGCCTTCGCCGATGAGCAGGAGGCGCCGCAGTCCTGACAGGTCCTGGCCAAAGCGCTCGTGTAGGGCGGCGTGGCTGAGGCCCGGCCACTGGCCGCTGTCTATCTGGATGTCGTCGTCGCCTTCCCCCAGCCGTACCTCGCCGTGCTCGCCGCCGTAACTGCGCGCCACCCCCTCCAGCACGTCCGGAATCTCGGCGATGTGCGCCTCGGTGTAGCTGTCGTGCCCCTGCCGCCCCACCATGTTGGGATTCAGTTGTGTCCGCTGCGCCTTCACTGCCAGCGGCGCGCCATCGTAGCGCGTGACTTCGACGTGCGCCACGACGCGCCCCTCCTTCACGCGGTTGGAGATGCGCGCCAGCAGTTCCTGCCCCTGGTTTAGGTCGGCGTCCAGAAAGACCACATCTACGGCGAACCGTGACAGGATCTCTTCTCGCTCCTTCTCAATCTGCGCCGCGTCCCTCGCGCCTTTTTGTTTCTCCAGCCGGCTCAGCGCCGCCGCCGCCTCATCCACCTCGCAGCCGGGCCACAGCATGAGCCCCGCGTTGAGGTCGGAGGCCACCATCACCTCCTGGCGCGGCAACGCGCCCGGCTCGGCGATGGTGCGCGTGATGATCGCCAGCGGCTTGTCATGGCTGCTGACGTAGAGCGCGCCCGGTCGCCGCCGGCTGTAGAAGGCACAGGCGTGGGCGTTGCCTTCCCGCATGCGCCAGAGCGCCAGCCGCAACGCCTGTTCCTCCCGATCCTCAACGCCCCAGGCCTCCATTTGCTCCAGGAACGGCGCGCTGCCGGCGGGAAGGGCTCCCTCATCCAGCGCCAGGGCCATGCGCTCCCACTCGAAGGCCACCACCTCCGTGGTATTTTGCGAGCGGTGTACCTCGCCGTCCCCGGCGCGCGCCTGCCACCACGCCTCCTGCTCCGCCCGCAGGCCCAGCATTAGCCGCGCGTTGTGCGAGCCATTTTCGCAGACGGCGCGCGTGCGGCTGCGGTCCACGAGGGGATGCGCGTTCTCTTCTGTGTTGGCCCCCACCATAGCCCAGCGCCCGTGGCCCATGACCGTCTGCGCCAGAGCCAGCGCCGTCAATCCGCCCACGCGCCCCCATGCCTCCGGGGCCAGGTGTTGCGCCAGGCCCGGAACCTGCTCCTGGCCGTAGCGCGCAGCCACGGCAAAGGCCTGGCCCGGCGCGCCGCCGGCGACTTCATCTTGCCAGGCCTGGCCCCAATCCTCGTAAGCGCCAGCCGGCGCCCGCGCCGCCAGCGCCTCGTCCAGCGCTTGCCGCAATTCGTCGTCCAGCGCGTAGCGGGCGGCAAGATGCGCGCCCAGCAGCCGGAAGGCGTGCGTCACCGGGTCCGGGGCGGAAAGAACCGGATCGCCGGCGTTCCGCAGCGCCTGTCGCATGCGCCGCGAGTATTGCCCATCGCTTTGCGCCGTACGCTCCGCCGTTCCTCTGCGCGCGCGCCCCCCATAATCGCCGGGTCCCACGTAAAGCGGCTGCGCCTGGTACAGCTGCGCTACGGGCAGCGCCGAGCAGTCGCGTAAATCATCGGCCGTTGCCTCTTGCCCCTGCCGCGCCAGCAGGCGGACGGCGCGCGCCGCCGCTGGCCGGTCGTTGTGGAAAAGGGGCTCCTGGGCCAGCCGGCGCACAAGCCTGGCCGGCCCGCCCACGCTGCGGCGCAGGGCAAAGGCCCCATCCGCGCCCAACAAGGCCACGCCGGCCGAATCGGGGGCCCGGTACTGCAATAGGTAGAGGGCTTCCAGAACGCGGACCACTCCCTCGCTCTGGCCCCAGAAGGTGACTATGCCGCACATAGAGATGGTCCTCGGACAAAACAGGGCGGAGCGCGAACACTCCGCCCTGTTCAGTGGCGAGTTTTTACTACTTTTCCCGCTTTACTCTTCAATCAAACCCTGTTCGATCAGGAACTCGCGCGCCACTTCGTCGGCCTCGCGGGCGTTGCCCGCCACTTCCCAGTTCAGCTGGCGCATGTTCTCGCCGTCCAGTCGACTGGACAGCTGGTTGAGCACGTCTGCGATTTCCGGATGTTCATCCAGGATCTCCTGGCGGACCACAGGCGCGGCAGGGTAGGGGGGCCAGAAGTTCTGGTCGTCTTCCAGCACCACCAGGTCGAAGGCTGCAATCTGACCGTCCGTGCCGAAGCAGGTGGTGACGTCGATGTCGCCCTCGTCAAGGCCCGTGTACAGCAGGCCCGGATCCAGGCCGACTACCTCTGCGAAGTTGAAGCCGCCATAGACTGACTGCAGGCCGGGTAGGCCATCAGACCGTTCGATGAACTCCTGAGTCGTGCCGAACACCAGGTCAGGCGCCGCCTGTGACAGATCGCTGGCTGTCTGTAAGCCCAGCTCCTGCGCCCGCTCCTGGGTCATCGTCAGGCAGTACGTATTATTGAAGTTCGTCGGTTCCAGAAGCGTCAGGCCGTACTGTTCCTCATACGCTTCCTTGACCGTGTTGTAGACTTCGTCCGCACTCATGCTGGGATCGTACTCCATCTCCAACTGGGTGAGCAGCGCCGTTCCTGTGTATTCGGGATAAAGGTCAATTTCCTCTTCAATCAGCGCCCGATGGTTCTCGGCGGTACCGCCCATGGGCGTAAATCGCGCGTCGAAGCCGGCGTCATCCAGCAACATTTCATACATGTTGCCCAACAGATACTGCTCCGTGAACTCCTTGGAGCCGATGCGGATGGTCGCGCCGTCCCCGCCGCCGGCGCCGCAGGCGGATAGGACGAAAGCCAGGGACAACAGTAGAATGATCAGGGACAAAAATCGTTTGTTCACTTCTCAACCTCCTTCAGGCTATGAACGTCTTAACATGGCTACATAGCTGTCAAAATCGGCAATACTCATCCCTCCTATGGTTATATTATCGCGCCCTATGGCGCGCTGTATCACGTGGCCGGGCTGGCAGCCGCTTCTCGCGACAGCGCGGGCCCGCGCTGTCGCGGGCGCAGGCTCAAAACCAGCTCAATGGTGGTAATAATCAGGAGCAGTACGGCTGCCCCCACTTGCAGATAAAAACCGAGGCCCAGTTGCTGGTTGCCGGGCAGCGTGGAGAGCACGCGCGCCACGCCGACCATCATCCACAGGAATGCGAGGATGCCTGCGCCGCTGGTGAACAGGGAGGTGGGCCACTCCTGCCCGCTCTCTCCCTTTCGTGGCCACATGGTCGCTACCAGACCCAGCAGTAGCACCGGGAGACCGATGGCCCGGAACTCCGGGTGCAGCCCGGTGAGCACGACGGTCTGGCCCTCGGCGCTCATCGTGGCCCAGGGCAACAGCGCGCCGAAAACAAGGGGCATGGTGGCGATGGCCGCCACCAAACCTAGCAGCCCGCCTGATTCCTGCCCGCGCTCCCCAATCTTCAGGCCCCGTGGCGTGGCCCAGTTCTCCAGGCGACCAAATGTCTCTTCGAAGTAGAAGGCCAGCAGCGTGGCCGGGATGGCCCCCGCGAGCATGATGTGGTCGCGGTTCAGCGCGTGCCCCTGCAGAATGAGGTCGCCCAGCCCGCCGCCGCCCACGAAGGCCGCCAGCGTGGCGCTGGCTACAATCAGCACCGCCGAGGTGCGGATACCGGCCATAATCACCGACGTGGCGATGGGTAATTCGACTCGCAGCAGCACCTGCAGGTCGTTCATGCCCATGCCTCGCGCCGCTTCCTTGATGGAGTCGTCAACCTGCTCGATGCCCACGGTGGCGTTGATGAAAATGGGCAGAGTGCCGATGAGCACCAGCGCCAGCACCGTGGGTGGGGCGCCGATGCCCAGCAGGGGCAGGGCCAGGGCCAGGATGGCCAGGCTGGGGATCGTGCGGCCCACGTTGCCCATCGTCAGCAGGGTATTGCGCAACCAGCCGATGCGCGAACTGATGATGCCCAGCACCAGCCCCAGCACCACGGAGATGGCCAGGGAGACGAACGTCAACCACAGATGCTGGTTCAGGGCTCTCGTAAACGTCTGCGACCGTTCGATGATGTAAACTGCCATTTCTAAGAGCATATCTTCGCTCCTATCCTCTGGTGAGGGCCACTTCGGCGCGGCCGATCAACTGGTCAAAGGCGATAGCCAGCACGCTAGCGCCCACGGCGCCCGTCACAATTTTGTCGAAACGGGTGCCGCCGCTGGCAATGCCCTCAAAGATGAGGTTGCCCAGGCTGTTGGCGCCGAAGTAGGAGGCCAGCGTGGCCAGGCTGATGGTGGAAACAACGGCCACGCGGATGCCGGCGAAGATGACAGGCAGGGCCAGCGGCAGTTCAATGCGCCATAGAATTTGCCGGTTGGTCATGCCCATGCCGCGCGCTGATTCGATAACCGCTTCGTCCACGCCGTCAATGCCCACCGCCGTGTTGCGGATGAGTACCAGGAGCGAGTAGAGGGTTAGGGCCACAACCGCTGCGGAGAAGCCGATGCCCACGATAGGGATCAGCACGCCAAACAGGGCCAGGCTGGGCACGGTGTACATGATGCCCGCGGCCTTGATCACCGGATCGTAGAAGCGGCGCACGCGGGTGATAAGAATGCCTAGCCCCACGCCGATGATGATGGCGAAGAACATGGTCACAAACGTGATCAGCAGGTGTCCCCAGAGAAATTCAAGCAC
Organism: Candidatus Sulfomarinibacteraceae bacterium; assembly: GCA_035464315.1. Taxonomy (GTDB): domain Bacteria; phylum Chloroflexota; class Anaerolineae; order Promineifilales; family Promineifilaceae; genus JAAYYY01. The sequence continues at coordinate 25,918 of DATHSI010000219.1, read as the reverse complement.
GCGGTCGGGACGGCCGGTGCCCGGCAGGAAATAAAGGAGCCCTTGCCAGAAGGTGATCAGAAAGTCGCCGATGTTGTTCAGAAAACGCTCCATCTTTGCCTCCTTACGCCTGTGGGCCTGTTTCGATAAGGCGTTGCGCGTCGCCCGCGGTAATGATGCCTACCAGCCGCTTGTTGTGGCCTATTACGGGTAGATAGCCGACGCCGTAGCTCAGCATTTCGGAGAAGGCGTTCTTCATCGTCGCTTCTTCCTCCGTGACCGAAACCACGTCGCGTGCGATCTCCTTCACCTGCTGGGTGGGTTGTTCCTGAGCCGCTTCCAGCGTCACGTATCCCACCAGCCGGTCGGCGTCGTCCACCACCAGCAGGCTATCCGTCCCTTCCTCTTGCATGGTGCTCACGACGTCTGCGGCGACGCTGTCGTAGCGCGCGGCCTTGAAGTCTGTGCGCATCACCGAGCCCACGCGCACCAGGTTCAACCGCTTCAGGCCGCGGTCGGCGCCCACGAAATCGGCCACAAAGGCGTTGACCGGGTTGGCCAGCAGGTTGGTCGGCGTGTCCAGTTGCTGCAGCACGCCACCCACAGCCAGAATGCAGATAAGGGTACCCATCTTGATCGCTTCGTCGATGTCATGTGTCACAAAGACGATGGTCTTATTGATGCGTCGCTGCAGGCGCAGGAATTCGTTCTGCAGGTGATCGCGGGTGATGGGGTCGATGGCGCCGAAGGGCTCGTCCATGAGCATCACCGGCGGATCGGCCGCCAGGGCGCGGGCCACTCCCACGCGCTGCCGTTGCCCGCCGGATAGCTCCCGCGGGTAACGCTTGCGAAATTGCGACGGTTCTAACCCCACCATGTCCAGAAGCTCGTCGATCCGCTTGCTGGTGCGGTTCTTGTCCCAGCCTTTCAGTTGCGGCACGACGGAGATGTTGTCCTCGATTGTCATATGCGGGAAGAGCCCGATTTGCTGGATCACGTAACCGATGTCACGGCGCAGCCGTACGGGATCCTGCTGCATGACATTATTACCGTTGACATAAATCTGGCCATCACTGGGCTCGATGAGACGATTGATCATCTTCATCGTCGTCGTCTTGCCGCAACCGGACGGGCCAATGAGCACGCACGTCTCCCCTTCCGGCACCTGCATGGTCAGATCTTGCACGGCAGGTGTGGTGGAACCTGGATAAATCTTGGTCACATTCTCCAGTTTGATCATAGTTCCTTCTCCTCATTCATTTGTTCTTGCCCTTTGTGGCCTGCTTCCGGACCGCATGGGGCCGCGGATATGAGCGAGCTGTCAATGGTCGCTGCTAACCGAGGAAAGGCATGTCAGTTTGTGCTCTCAAGGACACGGTTCTACCAACACAATGCTATTCGGTTGTTCTCGGTGTGATGTGAACTGTTATTAGCGGGCTACGAACGGGTGCTCGGCCCGTCGCCTCCCTGTACGGGCCTGACCCCAGTATATCATGAACCGGCCCTTTTCCTCCAGCCGCGGCGCCCTAGCTCCAGGGAAAGGGGCTGCTGGACGTCGGGTGCAGATCGCCTTCCGCGTAGCGCGCAAAGCGGAAGGGGTGCAGCACGCTGCTGTTTTCGCCCAGCAGCACGCGGGCCACTTCCTTGCCCACGCCGATCATCTTGTAGCCGTGATTGCTGTCGGCAATGACGTAAACGTTGGGCCGCATATAGTCAAAGACGGGAAAATTATCGGCGGTGAAAGCGCCAATGCCGCCGCTGGGCGCCCGGTGGTAGGTCACGTGGGATCCTTCAAAGCGTTCCATGCAGTGCGCCAGCCCCGACGTCCAATAGTCGGCAAACGCCTCGTCGACGGTGTAGTGCGGGCTTGCCGGGCCGTAGGGGTCCACCTCCGCTTCCGGTCCCAGCGCCAGGGGCACGGCGCCGCCCTGCACCCCGCGCCGGTCGCGCTTGAAGTAGATGCCCCAGGGCTCGTCGCTGATCAGCTTGCCCGTACGGTCGGAGCACAGCGGTTCGGCGGAGTCGATGTGTAGCACGGGCGGCATCTCACCCTCGGCGGTGACGTACTCCTGGGGGTCGATGCGGATTTCGCCCTCCTGCAACTGCCAGTAGGTCCACATATCCAGGTCTTCGTGCACCTCGCCCTGCGGCGTGCGCACGTCGATCTTGTTGGGCAGGTCTAACATGGTCCACAACTGCTTGATCCAGGGCCCGACGGCGATCACCACCTGTTCGGCGCGCAGCGGCCCGCGGCTGGTCTGCACCTCCTGTACCACGCCATCGCGGGCGCCACTGCGCATGTCAAAGCCGGTCACTTCTGTGCCGGAAAAGATGCGCACGCCCTCTGCTTCCGCCTTATCCGCCAGCCCCAGCATGGAAGCGGTATTATAGGCGAATCCGCCCTGGTGCTCGTGCAGGCACACAGTCAGGCCGCGCGCTTTCCAGTCGGGGAACAGGGTGCGCATGTAATCGAAGACCGCCTGCTCGCCGCGCACCAGCGACGCGCGGTAGCCGCTGCGCTGGTGGCGCTCGTAAATCGCTTCCACGTCGGCGGCCTGCATTTCCGGCGCCACCGCCAGGTAGCCCACCGGATGGTAGTGGAACGCCTGGGGGTCCGATTCCCACACTTCCACGCTGACGCGCATCACTTCGCCCATCGCCGGCTGGTAGTAGAAGTTGCGCACGACGCCGCAGGCGATGCCGCTGGCCCCGGAGGCGATGGACGATTTGTCCACGACGATAATGTCTTCGCCGCTGCCACGGTTGCGCGCTTTCAACGCCTGCGCCAGGTGCCAGGCCGTGCTCAGGCCGTGCACGCCGGCGCCGATAATCAGGTAGGGTATCTCTTTTGGAAATGACATCAGACAATCTCCCTTGTTTGTCGCTCAGTCGCTGGTTGCATTCGGGCTTCGGCGGGCGCAGCCAGCAGCGCGATGAGCTCCTGCGCATCGGCTGCCTCGGCGCAATGCCACAGCATCGATTCCAGTTTCACCGCTCTTTCCGCCCGCATGCTCTGGCCCGCCAGACGCCGGAACTTCTCTCGCAGCGCTTCGTCCGGCGGCGGGTCGTCGTCTTCCCAGGGCGCCTGCACCGCTTCGGACGAAAATACCGTTCCCGCGGTCGTTTCCACCTCCACGCGCGCGTAGCGTTCCTGCGGGAAGCGGGCACTGTACTCTGGCGCTTCGTGCAGCGACACCCGCTCGGCCAATGCCAGCACTACGCTGTCACGCAGGCCCTCGCCGTCCAGTTGCGCCGGTCCCAAAAAGTCGTGGACCAGGGACGCCGCCAGGGGGAAGGGCAGGCTGTATTGCGCTTCTTCTGTCGTCTGCGGACGACGCCGCTGCAGGCGCGCCGCCTGGGCAAAGGTGAACACGCGAATCTGGCGCACGTCCGTGCCCTGGAACCCGTGCGCCTGTTGCAGGCGACGGGCGGCGACGATGGCTGGCTGGCTCCAGCGACAGACGGCGTGCGGCTTGAAGTACAGCTCGGACACGCGCCAGCGCCGGCCCAGGTCCTGCCACACAGCGGCGCATTCGCCTTCTACCGTAACCGCCGGCGCGCCCGTAAAGCCCTGGCGCGCCAACAGCGCCGCGCTCACGCCGGCCATAGCGCCCCAGCCGGAGCCGTCTTTGACCATCGTAGGAAAGTCGATGCAGCGCATCATCGGCGCGCGCGGGCCGTGGTATTCGGCAATGCCCAGTGCGTGCCGCGTCTGCGCCTCGCTCGCTCCCAGGCGGCGGACCACGACGGCTGCGCTACCCAGGGCGTTCCAGGCGCCCGAGGCGTGATAATCGGGCGCGGTGGTGTGCAGGGCCACGCCGGCGCGCAGAGCGATTTCGTATCCTACGACCAGCGTGCATAAGAGTTCCCGTCCTGAGATGGTATCAGACGCCGTCCCCAGCGAAGCCAGAGCGGCGGGTATCACCGCCACGCCGGCGTGGCCCTTGACGATATTGGCGCCGTCATGAATATCCACGGCGTCCACCGTCATCCCGTTGGCCAGTGCGGCGCCCGGCGGCGACACCTCGCGCCCGTCCAGCCACAAATAAGCGCCGCGCCCGCCATAATTGGCCGCGGCGAAGTTGTGAATGATGCGCGAAAGGGCCGTGGCCCGCCCGGACAGACCCGCGCCGATGGTGTCCAGCAGGCAGCGCCGCGCCTGTGCCTGCACCGCGTGCGGCAGGTCGGGCCAGCTCGTCTCGTGGATAAACTCGGCGACGCGCATCATTGTCTCTTGCTCACGCTCCTTCCTGCCTCAATTGCGACAGCGCCGCCTGTCCCACAGGAGCCAGCTGCAGGTCGCGCCCCGCCTCCAGCGCCGTCTTCCACAAATAGGCAGCCAGGGAGCGCCCGCCGATGAGGGCGAACGCCGGCAGGCGGCCCACGTCGCGGCGAATAATTAACTGTTTCGTTTTGGCCACGCTGCTTTCGCGCGCGGTGTGATTGGGAAAGACGCCGGGGTGCAAATCCAGGCCGCACAGCCGGCTGAGTAACGTCCGCGCTGCCGGCCCGATCAGCCACAGCTCGCCGCGCCCGTGCGTCACGTCGGTCACCGCCGCCAGGCCATCGACGGTCTCCGCCTGGGCCTGAGCCACGCGCACCGTTTCCGCCACGGCGTCCACCACCACGCTCAAGAAATAACGGTCGTCCCGCAGCCGGTAGGCGTGCCCGCCGCCAATGGGCGTTCCCCGGCCCACGTCCAGCTCAGTCACGTCCCACGCCCCTTGTATCACGCCCATCGCCGCGTCCCCCTCCACCAGCACCTTCCCCCGCGCCGAACAATCCGCCAGCGCCACCCCCCGCCGCGCCGCCTCCAGCCCGGCCTCATCCTGCCCAAACCCAAGCACCACGCGCCACCCGGCCTCCTCCCCAAAGGAGGCGCCGGCCTCGCGCGCAATGTGATAAATTGGTGTTTGTTTTATCGTTGTGTTCATGATTTGTTACCGGAGATTGGAGATCAGAGATTGGTAACTGTTTCGTCGCAGACGACCCTGTAGCGCTCAGCACACGAACGTCGAAAGCTGTTCTTCGTCAGCATCCATCCGCCCCGCGCTACAACGCCATCTGCGGCCAATCTCCGATCTCCAGTCAACCAATCTCCAATCTCCACTCATCCAATCTCCAATCTCCTTCCCTCCGGGTCATAAAACGCCCCCCCACACACCTCCGCCTCCACCAGCCGCCCATCCTCCAGCCGGATCGCAATCTTCGTACCCGGATCCGCCAGGCGCGCCGGCAGCCAGCAGAGGCCGATTGCTTCTTCCAGCGAAGGACTGTAGCGGCTGGAGGTCACGTGGCCCACAATCGTCAGGCCCTCTGCTGTCTGTTCCACCACCTGCAGCCCTTCCGCCGGCGCGAGCTGCGGGTCGCACATTTTGAACCCACACAGGCGCTGCGCCGGGCTATTATCAGCCACCCGCAGCAGCGAGCGCCGGCCCAGAAAATCGTCCTTATCCATTTTCACCGCCCAGCCCAGGCCCGCGCCAAAGGGGTCCGACAGCGCGTCCGTGTCCTGGCCGATGATCAGGTGCGCTTTCTCCAGCCGCAGCACCCGTTGCGCTTCCACACCGAAGGGCGCAATACCTTCGTCCGCGCCGGCCTCCATCAGCGCCTGCCACAGATGAGGCCCGTAGCCCGCCGGGCAGTGGATCTCGTAAGACAGTTCGCCGGTGAACCCGAGACGCAGCAGGCGACAGGGCGCGCCCGCCACGTCCATCTGCCGCACGTGCATGTAGGGGAACGCCTCGTTGCTCAAATCGCCGCCGGCCAACCGGGCCAGCACCGTCCGCGCCCGCGGCCCCGCCAGGTTGAAGGCGGCGAAGGCGTCGGTCAGCGGCGTGACGCGCGCGCCCTGGCCCCAGCCGGATTGCACCCACCACTCGATCCACTCGTAGACCGCGCCCGCGCCCGAGGAGGTGGTGGTCATGTAATACTCCTCTTCGCCCAGCCGCGCCGTCACGCCATCGTCGAGCACGATGCCCTCGTCGTTGCACATCAGGCCATAGCGCACGCGGCCCACGCCCAGCTTCTGCCAGCGGTTGGCGTACAGCCGCTCCAGCAAGGCGGGCACGCCTGGCCCTGTTAGGCGCAGTTTGCCCAGGGTGCTGACGTCGATGAGGCCCACGCGCTGCCGCACGGCGCGCACCTCGGCGGTGGGATCGCCGTAATGCTCCGGCCGCATCCACAGGCCCGCGGTCATCATTTTGGCCCCCTGCGCCACATGCCACTCGTGAAGCGGCGTGCGCCGCACGGGCTCCATCTTCTGCCCCGCCAGCGCGCCCAACGAGACCGGCGTCGCCGGCGGGCGCGCCGTCGTCGTTCCAGTTTCGTTCACGCTCCAGCCGTTGGCCCGCGCGCACAGGTGAATGGTGTTCGCCGAGCACATCTTGCCCTGGCACGGTCCCATAGAAATGGTGCTGTAGCGCTTGAGCAGCTCGATGCTGTTATAGCCCTCGGCAATCGACATTTCGATATCGTGGTCTGTTACGTCCTCGCAGAAGCAAACAAAGCGCTTGCCCCCGTTGGCGTGGTCGCCGTCGCCGGCGCTGACCAGGGTCGAGGTGCGCCGCGGCCCGGCATGGGTCTGCCGCTCGTCCGGTACATTCTCGCTTTCCGCCTGCGGCTCGCCCGCGGCAAAGGCCGCCGCTGCCCGACCCACCTGCTGCCCCTGGCGTACCTGCTGCGCCACCGAGGCCGGTCCGGTCACGCGCCCGGCGGCAAAGACGCCCGGCGGCAGTGACTGCGGCAGGAATTCGCCTTGCTCCTGTTCATAATCAATCTTGCCACCCGCTTCGTAAAGCAACCCATTGGCCGGGGCCCAGCCCACGCTGACCGCGATCAGGTTGCAGGCCAGCTCCGTCGTCTGCCTCTTCGCGTCCGCCAGGGGCGCTACGACTGCCGCCTGCACCTCCCCGCGCCCTTTCGCCGCCACAACGGTGCTGTGGTCGAAGAGCCGCGCACCCGCTGCCGCCAGCGCTTCCCGCGCCGCGCCGGCCGCGTCCGTGGGCGCTGCTCGTTGCTCCACAACGCCCTGCACCGCCACGCCCGCCTGCAGCAGGTCCGCGGCCACTTCCCAGCCGTAATCGTTGGCCGTGACCACCACCGCCGCCCGGCCTGGCGCGATGCCGTACAGGCGCAGCAGGCGCTGCACGCCGCTGCCCAGCATCACGCCGGGCAGGTCGTTGTTGTCGAACACCAGCGGCTGCTCGTAGGCTCCGGTGGCTACCACCACGCTGCTGGCGCGGATCTTGTACAGCCGCCTTCCGCTCACGGCGGAGAGCCAGTTGTGTTCGTAGTAGCCCAGGACGGTCGTGTCGGGGAAGAGGGTGACGTTGGGGTGGGTGTGGAGATCGGAGACTAGAGATTGGAGATTGGAGATCGGGTCGCCCGAGTAGCGGGTGTGCCCGCCCAGGGTCGGGTTTTCGTCGAAGAGGGCGACGCGCGCGCCCTGTTGGGCGGCGGCGAGGGCCGCGCTGAGACCCGCCGGCCCGCCGCCGGCCACGGCTACGTCGGCGTGGACGTACTGCTTGTCGTAGGGCGCCGGCGCGGTCTGCGGGTGCACCTGGCCCAGGCCCGCGGCGCGACGTAAGACCCACTCGTAGACGGGCCACAGCGCGCGCGGCCGGATGAACGCCTTATAGTAGAAGCCCGGCGGCATGAAGCGGTCGCCCAGCGCCGTCAGGGACATCACGTCCCGTTGCAAGGAGGGCCAGGCGTTCTGCGAACGTACGGCCATGTCCGGCTCGACCGCCCGCCGGCAGGCGCGCACGTTGGGCTCGTCTGCCACCTGCACCAGGCAGTTGGGGCAGTGACCGGCGCAGCACATCAGCCCGCGGGGACGGTGGTATTTGAAGGAGCGGCTGAGTACGCGCACGCCGGCGCGGGCCAGCGCGGAGCCGATGGTGTCGCCGGGATGGGCCTGGTACGTTTTCCCATCAAAGGTGAACGCAAACGTTTCCTGGGGGTCGATGGCCTTGCCCGCCGCGCTGTGTGTCCGGTCGCCGGAAAGCGTATGACTCATGCTACTTCGCCCTCCTGCCAGCGGTAGGTGCGGGTCACCTTGTTCGTCTTGGTGTGCCGCTCCGCCAGGAACCACAGGCCGCAGCCCGCGCGATGGTACCACCACTCCGTCTGCTGCCCCAGCCGGTTCTCCCGCATGTACAGATAGCTGGCCCACGCCGCATCATCAACCGCCTCCGGCTGCGCCGGCCGCGGCTGATACTCCCCCCCATACCGAAACTCCTGCACGTTCCGCGCTCCACAATTGGGACATTCCAGAATCAGCATGTGTCGTGTTCTCCACTGTGTACTACTGACCGCAGACGGCCGACCGCAGACCGCGGCTTAGTCCGTCGGACACGCGACCAAAATCTCCAATCAACCAATCTCCTCCTCTCCGTGGTCCTCTGTTGTCTCTGTGACCCTCTGTGTCACGTCCTTTCCGCCGTCCACTCAATGCCCCACTGACGCCGCGCCCTTCTCCCCCACCAGATCCCCCTCCACGAAGCGTGAGAGGCGGAAGGGGTGGATGAGGTCCGGCGTGCGTCCCGTGGCGATTAACTCAGCCATCATCTTGCCCGAAATGGGTGAGGCCTTGAAGCCATAGGTGCCCCAGCCTACGTCTACCAGGAACCCATCCACCGACGTCAGGCCCATGATGGGGCTGAAATCGGGCGTCATGTCGCAGAGGCCGGCCCACTGGCGCAACACTCGCACGTGGTGCAGGCTGGGGAACAGCTCCAGCATGTGCCCGGCCACATTCTCTACAAAGCTCAGCGAGCCCTTCATGCTATAAGAGGCGAACGGGTCCACCGCCGCGCCCATTACCAGTTCGCCGCGGTCCGTCTGGCTCACGTACACGTGCAGGCTGCCGGAGACCACAATCACGTCCAAAAACGGCTTCAGCGGCTCGGTTACGCAGGCCTGCAGCGGAAACGTGGTTACCGGCAGTTGCACGCCGGCCATGACCGCAATGGTGCTGCACCAGCCGGCGGTGGCGTTGAGCACCGTACCCGTCTTGATCGCGCCCCTGTCGGTCACCACGCCGGTCACGCGCCCCTTTTCCACCACAATGTCCGTGGCCGTCGTTAATTGCTGGATGTGCACCCCGCGCCGGTGCGCCTGGTGCGCGTAGCCCCAGACCACGGCGTCGTGGCGGATGATGCCGCCCGGCGGGTGATACAGCGCGCCCAGAATCGGGTACCGCGCCTCCTCGCTGAGGTCCAGCCAGGGGCACAACCGCTCAATTTCGTCCAGGCCGATCACGCGCGAATCCACACCCTGCAACTGGTTCACCTGCGCCCGCCGCCGCATGGTGCGCAGCGCGCCGTCGCTGTGCGCCAGCGTCAGGTGCCCGCGCTGGCTGAACATGACGTTGAAGTCAAACTCCGCCGACATCTGCTCGTAAAGGCGTACGCTCTCGTCGTAAAAACGCACGCCCTCCGGTGTCAGGTAATTGCTGCGAATAATCGCCGTGTTGCGCCCGCTGCCCCCGGAGCCGATATACCGTTTCTCCAGCACAGCCACGTCCGTGATGCCGTGCTCCCGTGCCAGGTAGTAGGCGCAGGCCAACCCGTGCGCCCCGCCGCCGATAATCACCACGTCATAGCGATCCTTCAGCGGGCGCTCGGCCCACATCGGCTCTGGTTCTCGCCCGTTCAGGGCCTGTTTCAGCAGTTGTAGAGACATCGCTTATTGTTCTCTGCGAAACGTAAAAAACGAAGTGACATAGAGGGCCACGGAGGAGGGAGGGGGAGGACCACTGAGAGCATAGATTGCAATTCTCCGTGGTCCTCCTTCGCGGCCATTGGCCGCCCTTCTCCGTGCCACTCCGTGTTCCTTCTTTTCAACCAATCGCCGCCAGCTCTCGCGGCAACAAAATCTCAAACCGCTCGCGAATCGCCTCATCCACATCCGCCGGGATTCCCTGCGGGTGGTGGCTGTGCAAAATCTCTTGCGCCCGCGCCTGCGCCCGCTGGCGCATATCCAGGCTACCGTCCTCTTCCCAATCCTGCCGCCGCTGCCGGTCGCCCGTGTGCGGGTACTGGTACTCCGTCTGCATCAGCCGCAGGCTCTGCTGCGTGCCCAAAAAATGGCCCTCGCCGCGGCACACCTGCTCGATGACGTCCACCGACAGCGTGTCGTCGTTGACCTCAATGCCGCGCACCATGCGCATGATGGCCCCATTGATGTCGTCGTCGATGACAAACTGCTCGTAAGCTACCGTCAGCATCGACTCCAGCAGGCCCGCCGAGTGGTGAATGTAGTTGGCCCCCGCCAGCGCCGCCGCCGCGCCCGTCAGCCCTTTCTCATAGCCCGCCTGCACGTCGGGAATCTTGGCGTCTGTCAGCCCCGACGAGTTGTAGACCGGCAGGTTGTAGAAGTGGCCCAGCTGCGCCACCGCCGCGTGCATCAGCGCGAACTCCGGCGCGCCGCCCACGAAGTTGCCCGTGCGCAGGTCGGACACCGAGGGCACGTAGCCCAGCACCACCGGCGTGCCCGGCTTCACCAGCTGGCAATAGGTCAGCCCTGACAGCTCTTCGGCGTTAATCTGCACCAGCGAGCCTGCCAGGGCCGCGGGTCCCGTGGCCCCCGACTGCGGGGCCGAGGAGAGAAAGACCGGCATCTCCTGGCGGACCACTTCGGTCAGCACCTCCACTGTCTCCGGCGCGTATCGCAGCGGGCTCACGGTCCAGCAGGTGATGAAGGAGATGAAGGGCCGCCGGCGCAGCGCCGCCGCGCCGCCCGCCACCATCTCCGCCATTTCCAACACCTGGCGCAGGCTCTCTACGGTGAAGCAGTTGCCCGTGACGTGTTTCGTGGTGTTGCTGAGCGCCGCGTAGTACGTGTTCAGATCCAGCGCCGCCTCCGGAATGTCGCGCGCCACGCAGCAGCGCAGGTAGAAGTGGATGTTGTCCAGCGCGTCTACCAGCCGCCCCACGCGGGCCACGTCCGCCAGCGTCGATTCTCGCCGGTGGCCCGTCTCAAGGTCCAGCACGTTCACCGCCGCGCCGCCGGTGCCCATGTACACGCGGGAGCCGCCCAGCACCATGTCATGGCGGCGCTCCCGACCGTAGAGATGCACCTCGTTGCGCGCCGTCGCCAGCGCGTCTTCCACCATGCCGCGCGGGATATACACCCGGTTGGCCGCGTCGTCGATGCGCGCCCCCGCTGCGCGAAAGATCTCGCGGCACTCCGACGGTTGCACCTCAATGCCCACCCGCTCCAGCACCTCCAGCGATGCCTCGTGGATGCGCCGCACGTCCTCGTCGGCTAGCGGTTTATAACGGTCGCTTTCCAGTCCCGGCGATACCGCGCTCGGCGGCTGCCCGTTGCCCTCTCTGCGCCGCTGCCGCCGCTGCCGCGAGCGACCCCGGTTGCGTGTTTGTCCCATATCACGCCTCTCTTGACTTCACGGAACCCTCCCGGAGGTTCGCAACCTCCGGGAGGGTGGCTGTTCACGTAGGAGTAAGTGTAGGACCCCGCCCACTCACCCCACAAGGGACGCATCGCACAACATTTCGCCGGGTCCTTTGTGCTATGCGCCCAAAGCGCCGCGCCCAAAAGCGCCGCGGTCCCCGGTCCGCCGTCTGTCATCCGCCGTCCCCAGGCGACCACAGTTCGCCCGTCCGCCGTGCGACTCATACAGCTCTAACGCGTATAGACTATTGTAGTACCGATACGTGACAAACAGGAGGTATTCTATGAAATCGTCACAATCCCGGCTTCTCGTCGGACTCTTGCTCGTAGCATCAGGCGCTCTGTTTCTGCTGCAGAACCTGAACATTGTCCGGCTGCCCGATCTTGGCGAGCTATTTCTCGCCGCCGTCTTCGGGCTGGGCGGGCTCGCTTTTCTCGCCATCTACATCACAAACCGCGCGCACTGGTGGGCGCTCATTCCAGCCTCGGCTCTCGCCGGCATCGGCGGCATCCTCTTCCTGGAATGGCTGTCACCCGCTCTCGAAGCAGCCATTGGCGGCCCCCTTTTCCTGGGCGCCATGGCTATGGGTTTCTTGCTCATCTACGTTACCGAGCGCCAACATTGGTGGGCCCTGATGCCCGGCGGCATCATGCTCACCCTGGCTGTCGTCGCCGGCGTTGATTCACTTTTCGGCGGCCACGTGGGAGGCATTTTCTTCTTCGTGGGCCTGGCTGCCACCTTTGGCCTCGTCTCCATTGTGCCCACCGAGCACGGCCGCCAGCGCTGGGCGCTCATTCCGGCCGGCGTTTCCCTGGTTCTGGCCCTGATCACGGCTGCCTCGCTGCTGACTTTTGTTGACTACATCTGGCCACTGGCGCTCATTCTCCTGGGCGTCTATCTACTGCTCCGGCCGCGCCGCGCGTCTTTGGCCGCCGCCTCGCCGGATAAGGAAGCGCTAAAATGAACGACCTGGAAGATAAACCACCTGTCGCGGAAAAGGACGAACAACCACGTGTAACGGAATCGAGCGGCCGGCCACGGCGCGACCGGCGCCATCGCGGCGGCATCGTGGGCCCCATCCTGCTTGTTGCCGCCGGCGTCTTCTTCTTGCTCTCCAACCTGGGTATCATCAACTGGAGCATTTGGGACGCCGTCTGGCGCCTGTGGCCCATTGCCCTCATTGCCGTGGGCCTCGATCTGCTGATTGGCCGTCGCTCGCTGCTGGCCTCTTTGCTCGTGGCCCTCGTCACCATGGGCCTTCTGGTCGCCGGCTTCTTCTGGCTGGGAGCGGGCCCGGCCGCCGGCGCCGGAATCACCGATACGATCAACCAGCCGCTGTCCGGCGCCGAAAGCGCCGACGTCGCCCTCGGTTTTGGCGTCGGCCGCGTCACGCTCGGCGCGCTACCGGCGGGATCGGAAAGCCTCGTCGAGGGTCGCATAGAGCGCCCTGATGACCGCGGTGTCCGCATCGAGCAGACGCACGAAATGGACGGCGATGTGGCCATCTACCGTCTGCGCACCGAGGGCAGCATTCAGATGATTCCATTCTTCGGCCGCTCAGACGCCAACTGGATCTGGGACCTGCAGCTCAATCCGAACGTGCCCATGCGCCTCACCGTTAACACCGGCGTGGGCAGCAGCACTCTTGACCTGCGCGAGCTCACACTGGAAGAGCTGCACGTAGACACCGGGGTGGGGGAGACGACGGTCATGTTGCCGGGCGAAGGACGGCTTGAGGCGTCCGTCAACGGCGGCATCGGCGAGCTGATCATCGAGATTCCCGACGGCATCCCCGCCCGCATCGACGTCGACACCGGACTCGGCGACACCGACATTCGCGGCGACTTCGAACGCGACGGCGACGTTTACGTCTCACCGGGCTACGACGACGCGCTCGATCGCATCGACCTTGAAATCAGCGCGGGCATTGGCGAGGTCACGGTGCGCACTTACGGCGGCCGCTAGTTGGAACCTTCGTAGTAACGACTTCAGTCGTTGCGCCCTATTGAACGACTGAAGTCGTTACTACAATACAAAATAAAACGTCGCTCCCTTGGCCTCTTCCGTCTCCGCCCCCGCTACCCTCGCAGACGGTAATGCTTCAGGGCCACGTGTAGGTTCAGGCGTTGCAGCGGGTCGCGCAGATCCAGGCCGCGCAGCTCCTCGATGCGCTCGATGCGGTGCAGCAACGTGTTGCGATGCACGTAAAGCGCCGCAGCGGCATCCACCAGCGAGCCTCCGTGGTCCAGGTAGGCCTCCAGCGTCTTCACCAGCTCCCCGTCACGCTCCTCGTCGTAGGCCGCCAGCGCGCGTACGTGTTGCAGGAAGGCATTGTCGCCGGCGACCGCGTCCGGCAGGTGATTGAGCCAGTGCAGCACGCCCAGCTCGTCAAAGGCTACCACCCCTTCCTCCTGGCCCAGCGCCCGTGCCACCTGCAGCGCCTCCTGCGCCTCTTCATAGCTGCGCGCCACGCCGTTCCGCCCCGGTTGCTGCACCGTGCCCGCCGCCACCAGCAGGGGGCACGCCGGGTGGCTCAGGTCGGCGATCAGGTCCTTTGCCAGCGCCCGCTCGTCACCGCTCTCCGCCGTGTCCAACAGCGCCACCAGCAGCCGCTCGCGCCATACCAACAGTGGTCGCCGCCCGCGTTGCGCCAGCCACTGCTGCACCTCATCACGCAGCGATTGCGGACTGCCGCCGCTCTTCGCCGGCCCGTGGATCAGCAGCACCTGGTGCGGGTGCACCGGTTGGTATCCCACGCGCCGCGCCTGTTCGGCAAAACCGGTGGGGAAGGGCTCGCCGCGCAATAGTTGCTCCAGGAAGTCGCCGCGCAGCGCTTCCTCCGCGTCGCGCACGGCCTGTTCCTTAAACAGGATCAGGGCCGCGACTGTGGCCGCGTGCTCCACTGCCAGCTCGTCCAGCGGCGTCAGCGCCCGCTCGCCGGCGATAATCCAGATGTAGCCGTAAATCTCGTGGGCCACGATGATGGGGGCCACGATGCGCTCCATGGTCATGCCCAGGTCGGGCATCGGCGCGACCTGCAGCGGTCCCATTTTTTGCAGCAGGCGGGTGTAAATGCCTCGCTCCAGCAGGCGTTGGGCCACCGTGGGCGTCGTGCGCCCGTTGGCCACGCTGCGCTCTCGCGCCTCATCCACGGCGCCTTCTTGCGCCGAGGCCAGGATGCGAAAGGCCGGGTCCTCGATGGTGATCGCCCGGCCCAGGATGCGCGCCAGCGCCAGCGCCAGGTCGTCCAGGTCCCCGCCCTGCAACACCAGCTCTGTCAGCTGGCGGTGGATGCTGCCCGACTGCTGCAACAGCATGTACTGGCGGTTGACGATGCGCTGCAGCACGCTCTCTGTGATCTCGATGAACAGCAGGTCCGGCGGCGTTTCGATCAGCGGGAAGTTCAGCTCGTCCGCGCTGCGCCGCATCTGCGGCGGCGCGTGCTCGAAATAGTGACCGGTGGAGAGCACCATCCCCGCGAAGCCCTTCTCCACCAGATGCGGCACCAGCGCCGCCTGCCGCGCCTCGTCGTCGCGCAACCCGTAGCCCGCCGTCAGCAACAGTACCCCGTTCCGCGACCATTCGTAGTGCGCGTCGGGCAGGTCCACGATGTGCACCCAGTTAATCTCGTTGTCCAGGCCCGCTTCGCCGGCGACTAACTGCGCCGGCTCGAAAACGGGCAATGCCAGAATCCTGCGCACCGTCAGCGCCATCGCCGCACCATCCGGCCCCGCGTTTTGTTCGACTCGTTCCACGCGCTCCATTTTATCCGCTCGCCGCGCTGCGCGCCTCCTGCACCAGCGCCGCGCCGGCGCGCTGCGCCGACTGCCAGTAGGAGAGCAGGTAGTCGCCCGCGTCTTCGCTGCCCACAATCTCCTGGTAAGGCAACAGCGCCCCTTTCCACCCCTCCGTGTGCCAGCGCGCGCCCGCGGGCAGCGGCGTCTGCAGCAGCTCGTCGCGCCAGGGGTAGGCCGTGACGTAGAAGTACGGCTGGGGCGTGCCCTGGTCTCCCGTAGAAAAGCCGAAGGCCATCTGCTCGTCGGCGTACTCCGGGTTGGCGGGATCCTGATCCGGTACCAGGTTGCCCGAAAACCAGACCAGCGACAGGTCAAAGTGGTGGGGCCAGAATTGCACAGGGCTCGTCTCTTCGCGCAGCCGCCCCTTGAACTGCTTCAGCAACACGTCAATCTGGGCCAGGGCGTGCCAGAAATCCTCCACCGCCATCGTGTCGTACGCGCCGTCTTCGGCCAGTTCCAGGTCCGCGCCATCCATCGCCGCGTCTACTCCCAGCGTGTGCAACGCGCCCAGCGCCTCTTCCAGGAAGCGCTGCGGCGATTGGCCGCGCAGCGACATGTCCCACCAATCCCCTTCGCTGGTGGCGATGCACAGCTCGTGTGTGCACAGGTCCAGCAGCATGTCGAAGGTGAACCCGCCAGCGGGAACCGGCGTCGTGGTCAGCCCGACGGCTGCCGCCCGCAGGCTGACGTGCCACCAATGCTTCTGCGGCGGGGTCAGCTGCCGGCGCACAGCGCCCAGCACCCGCGCGTAGCCGTGGACGGTGTCGCGGGACGATTGCCATTGGGCCAATGGTAAAGGGGGAAACTTCACGTGAGCCATCCTCTTCTTCCTCCTGGGTCCTCCTGCCCTGGCAGCGCGGACCCCTGATGACGGCCAACAGAGATGGGCTATGGAGCTATGGACTGAAACGGCGCTGCTGGTTATTGTACCATGTGCCGGGCGGAATGAGCATCACCTTGTATTGGTTGAAACACAGGTCGCTTTAAATTCGTAACGGGGCGGGCAACACTGTTACCTTCACTATAGATTTCACGGTGGCCGACAGCAGCCAGCCCAACACCATCTGCCTATACTACGATGACGGCGCTTACCAGCCCGAAATCGACGCCATTGGCAACCTCTCTTCCGGCTCGTATGGCGATAGTTACGTCCAGGATACCGCCGCCGCGGGCGGCGCGCTGGCTTCCCACTTCTTCGCCGCCTGTGGCACGCCTACCACCACAGACGCCGGGGCCATCTCGATTACAGCCGGCGCCATGACGCCGGCCAGTGACGGTTTCCGCCTTTACTCCATCGAATATGCCAGCCAGTGCTCGCCCTCTGACAACACCGACTGCTGGGACTACCAGAACATTTCCTGCACCACGGCCAGTTGCATCCTGACCGACCCCACGCCCAACGACGGTCACTTCGTCGTGGGCCACGAAATGTCACCGACCTCTATCATACTGGCTTCGCTGGCGACTACCGCCGCGCCCGGGGCCAACGCCTCGCTGCTGACCCTTCTCCTCGTCGCCGGCCTGCTACTGTCGGTGGGTAGTGTTGTGGCTCTGGCGCGCCGGCAGCGCTACCGAAGGAACACGGGGAGTCACTCAGTTTCCCACAAATGCGCCGGGATTAACTCCCCATGCGCCTGCATCAGCTCGTCCTCAATCGCCCGCGCCAGGTGGGGTATGGCGGGGAGTGAGGGTGAATGGTAAGACAAACCTATTACTTCTGTTCATCGTTTTCTACTAAAATCAATGGCCCCTACGTGCTGCTAATACGGCCATTATATAATCGAATATACCAGGGAGTCACAAGAAGGGGGCTGAGATGGCTGCGGCAGAAGAGCAGGTGACGATCAGGGTTGTTCTGGCCGAGGACCATCACGTCATGCGCGCCGCGCTTCACCTGTGGCTCTCCCGCGAACCTGATTTCGAGGTGGTGGGTGAAGTGGCCGACGGCGGCGCTCTGCTGTCCGTTGTCCAGGAGAAGCGGCCCGACGTGCTGGTCATGGACGCGCGCATGCCCAACCATGACCCCGTGCGGTCCGCCGAAGCGGTGCGGGAGTGCTGCCCCGACGTGAAGATCGTGGTTCTTTCCGCGCACTCCACGTCCGAATATGTCGTCGGGCTGCTCAAGGCCGGCGTCCGCGGCTACGTGCTCAAGGATGACGCGCGCGACGCTCTGATGCTGGCCCTGCGCGAGGTGGCCGGCGGCGGCGAGTGGGTCTCGCCGCGCGTCGCCGGCATCCTCATTAATTCGGTGACCGGCAGCGGGGGCGACAGCGTCGCCAGGCTCACCGACCGCGAGAACGAGGTCCTGGTCCTCATGGCCCGCGGCTACCGCAACGAGCGCATCGCCGAGGAACTGGTCATCTCTGAGCACACCGTACGCAACCACATCCACAACATCTTCCACAAACTTGACGTGGGCACCCGCGTGGAGGCCGTCCTCTATGCGATCAGCGCCAATCTTGTTTCCCTGGAGGATATTCGAGATTCCGCCGCTCGCTGGCCCCCTTCCGGCGAGGAGCAGCGCGACAAATAGTAGTTTCATACTAGATATATCGGTACCTTCGAGTCAGGCGCCTGACCCCGAGTTCCCTTAGCATAAGAGTTCCATCCTCTACTCTGGTAGCGGTCTCTAGAAGGGCGCCACGGGGTAGAGTCCCCTACGTCGTCAGTAGGGGCCCTTCGCCTGAGGAGAAGAAGAGCTTCCGGCTTCGCCGCCCCATTGCAGCTTAACGTAGCGCCGCAGTTCGTCAGAGCACCGTATCCACCGTTCGGGAGTGGGAGATTACCCTCCTGCATACATCACAACAGGAACAGAGAAATAAACGATTGAAGGAGTCAGCTATGTTTGACCGCGTATTGGTAGCGCTCGACCGCTCTGAACAAACAGAAGATATTCTATCGCACGTTAAAACTGTCGCCTGCGCCTTTGCTTCACACATTGATCTGGTGCACGTTTTTGACAGAGGAACCCGTGACAGCGCCGTCGATCCCCTGGACTGGTATATGGAGCGAGGCAAAGCACAGGCCCACCTCAGCTACATACACAAACAGTTGTTGGACAGCCGCTTACCCGCCGATCCGGTCCTCCTCGACGGGTCCGCCCCTGAGCGCATTCTTGCCTATGCTGAGGAATCCGCTGCGTCGCTCATCGTCATCAACCACGGCGCTCACAAGCGTCTTGCGGGACGCGTGGCGCGTAAAGTGGCCAGCCGCGCGCGGCAATCGCTGCTCGTCCTTCGCGACGGCCCCGCCGGGCGTAGCAAGCGCGAGGGTCCTGGCGCTTACCGCCGCATCCTGGTGCCCCTGGACGGGTCCCGGCGCGCCGAGCACGTGTTGCCCGCCGCCACGGCCCTGGCCCAGCAGTGCAAGGCCACGCTGGTGCTGGCGCGCGTGGTGACGCCCCCGCAGCAAATTAGGCCGCGCGGCACGCTGGAGGCCCCCGCCTCGGAACGAGCCGCCGCACAAATCATGACTCGCAACTGCCGGGAGGCCCACGCCTACCTGGAACAGGTGCGTTCCCATTTGCCCGTACCCGCCGAAACGCGCCTGATCTCCGGCGATCCTATCGCCGGGCTGCGCCAGCTGAGCCACGAAGAGGAGGCCGATCTCGTTCTGCTCAGCGCCCACGGCTACGGGTGCCGCAAGCAACAGCCCTACGGTCGCGTCGCCAGCACCTTCCTCTACGAGGGCGATACGTCTCTGCTGCTGCTTCAGGACGTGCCCGGGCACGAGATCGGGATGTCACCCGCCGAGCGCGCGGCCCTGGCTACGGGCCAGCAGGCCGCCAGACGCCACAACACGGCCCCCACCATCTCTTTCCAATAACCGCAGGCACTCTACCCCTCATTCAACAGCCGCCGGGCCACCTGAACCATTGACTCTCGCCGCTCCCGCGCGCGACGCTGGATGGCGCGGTGCGCCTGCGCCTCGCTCATGCCGCCGGCCATCAGTTTGCCCTTAGCGCGCTCGATCACCTTACGCTCCTCCAGTGCCTGCCCCAGCGCAGCGGTCTGCGCCGCCATGTGTTGCACGTCGGCGGACCGCTTGAGGGCCACGGCGATGGCCGCCGCAAGTTGCCCCGTCTGCACCGGCTTCACCAGATAGCCCTGAATGGGCAACTCGCTGGCCCGCTCGATCAGATCCTGCTCGCTATAGGCCGTGAGCAGGATAATGGGCAGGCCGTGCTCCCCGGACAGCACCTTCGCCGCCTGCAAGCCGTCGGTGAATGGCATCTTCACGTCCAGAATAGCCAGGTCAAAGAGCCGGTTGCGTGCCATGCGCAACGCCTCGCGCCCATTGCTGGCAGCCGTCACGCTGTGGCCCATCTCCTGCAACATCGACTTCAGGCCCATGCGAATAATCGGTTCGTCGTCGGCAATCAAAATACGCAGGTTCATCGCTTTGCTAAAGACGTCCGATTTCTCTAGGAAATCGGATCTCTCTAATTACTTCCTCGCG
Organism: Candidatus Sulfomarinibacteraceae bacterium; assembly: GCA_035464315.1. GTDB lineage: Bacteria > Chloroflexota > Anaerolineae > Promineifilales > Promineifilaceae > JAAYYY01. The sequence continues at coordinate 6,265 of DATHSI010000219.1, read as the reverse complement.
AAAAATCGGACACCTCCTGTTGCCGCGGCACGCGAATCGTCACCTCCGTGCCGCGCGGCAGCCGGCGGTAGCTCATTTCCCCTCGCAACTCCTCGCGCACCAGCGTCTGCACGATCTCCGTGCCCAGGCCGGCCCGGAACTCCTGCGGCAGCCCGCTGCCGTCGTCGCGCACCGTGACCAGCAGCGACGATGGCGCGGAGGCCAGCGTAATCTGCACGCGCCCCTGCCGCCGCCCGGCAAAGGCGTGCTCCAGGGCGTTTTGCGCCAGCTCGTTGACCACCAGCGCCAGGTTGGTCGCCACGCGGCTGGGCAACAACAGCGCCTCGCCCTCCACGCTGACTGCCAGCTGTCGCTGCGGCGCGCTCAGGTCCCTGGTCGTCATGCGCGCAATGCGCTGCAACACATCCTTGACGTCAACGAGGTGGAACCCGCGCTCGGACAGCACTTCGTGCACCGCGGCGATGCTGTAGATGCGGTTCATGCTGGTCTGCAACACCTGGCGCGCGTCCGGCTCCTCACGCGCCTCGCTCAACTGTAACTGCATCAGCATGGCCACCGTCTGCAAATTGTTCTTAATGCGGTGGTGCATCTCGCGCACCATGGCCGCGTTCGTCGCCAGCCGCGCGTGCTCGATGGCCAGCGCCGTCTGGTTGGCCAGCGTCAGGAACAGCGCTTTCTGTTCCTGTGAGAAGGCTCGCTCGCGGTCGCTGTAACAGTTGAAGACGCCGATCACGTGATCGCGCACGCTCAGGGGCACCGACAACAGCGACACCAGCCCCTCTTTGCGCGCCATCTCTGGCTCCAGATACGCCGGTTCCTGGCGCACGTCGCGCACGTAGGCCGGCTGTCCGCTGGTCGCTACGCGGCCGATGACGCCCTTGCCCAGCGGCAGCGGGGGCCGGTTGCGGTAGGGGTCGCCGGCGTGGCGCGCCGAGCGCAGCTCCAGGGCCTGGCCGGCCTCGTCCAGCAAGAAGATGGAACAGAGCGCGCCCTCCATCAACTTGGAGGCCATCTCCGTCACCACGTCCAGGATATCGTCCAGGTACTGGGGCGACGTCACCACCTCACTGACCTCCGCCAGCGCCTGCAACTCCGCAATCTGCCGCTTCTGGCTGTCGTACAGCTGCGCCTTGGCCAGCGCGCCCGCCGCCAGGTCTGCAATCAGCGAGACGATTTCCACTTCCCGCGGCGTGTACTCGTGCGCCGCCACCGTCTGCACGTTCAGCGCGCCGATGGCCTCGTCCTCGATCACCAGCGGCGCCGCCAGCAGGGAGTGAAAGGCCCCTTCCGAGGTGCCGGGTACCCACTTGAAGTGCGGGTTATGCTGCGCGTCGCCGGCAAAGATAGGCCGGTTCTGGGCCACGGCGTGCCCCGTCATCCCTTCACCCACCTGCAACGTAGCCCGGCCCAGCATCTTCCGCGCCAGCCCCGTCGTCGCCCGCAGCCGCAGCGTGCGCCCATCGGGATCCAGCAGGTAGATGGAGCAGGAATCCACCTGCATCACCTCTGTCGTCTTACGCGCGATCAGGTCCAGGGACGTGTCCAGGTCCCATGCCGTGCTCAGCGCCCGCGCAATCTCGCGCAGCGCGGCGACGGCCTGCGGTCGCGTGGCCTCGCTCATTGCGCTATCAGCCGTCTCAAGCGGCGGCGTCTTTAGCGGGCAGATACACATATCCTCCCACTTCCGACGGGTGGTCCTCGACCAACGCCGTGCCCGGTACGCGCCGCAACAGCCACAGCACCAGAAAATCCCCCCCGGCGGCGAACGTAAAGAAGAAGCCAAAGAAGAGCAAAGGGCCATGGCCCACCACAATGCCCAGCAGCATGGGCGCGATGCCCAGCGTCAGCCCGGGCAGCGCCACGCCCCAGCGATAGGCCCGGGCGGACATGGGAACCCGCGCGTGGGCGTAGGGCGCCAGCGCCGTCAGCTTAAAGCCGAGCTTCACAGCTTCCCGCGGCAGCCTGCCCGCCAGCACCCAGCCCGCGCCGTGCAATACCTCGTGCGCTACAATGCCGGCCACGGCGATCAGCAGCAGGCCCCCCAGCGAGAGGGAGATCATGCCCCGGCCCAACCCCTGCACGTCCCACAACGCCACGTAGCCCACCAGCCCCAGCAGCGCCGGGCCCAGCCCGGTCACAATGCTGTAGACGTTCGCCAGCAATATGGACACCGTGTACGCCTGTCGTGTCATCCCTTCCAGCGGTTGTTGCGACCCCAGTTCCATGTGCATCATCTCCCTCCTACTGCCTACATCACCCTTCCCTTATCCTGCCTATTGCGCCATTTCTTCCATCCGTCGCATCATCTCTTCCTCGGAGACATCCTCGACGTGCGTCGCCAGCCACCACTGGTTGCCGAACGCGTCTTGCACCCCGCCGCTGCGGTCGCCGTAAAACTCATCTATGGGCTCGCGCACGGACGTCGCGCCAGCCGCCAGGGCCTGCTCGTAAACCGCATCGACGTCGGGCACGTACAGGTGCAACATGGCGGGCATCGGCGGAATCTCATCCGACGACTCCCCCATCATAACCGGCGAGTCACCGATGCGCACTTCGGCGTGCATCACGCGGCCGTCCGGCCCTTCCATGCGCGCTCGAACTTCGGCGTCGAACGCTTCCTGTAAGAACGAAATCTGGCCATCCACGTCGGGCACAATCAGATAGGGCGTTACCGTGTGATAGCCTTCCGGAATTGGTTGTACTGCCATTGTTAATTACCTCCTCGTGTTACACAAAAAGTTAAACCACGACTTGCGCTTTGCAGTAGGACAAAAGGGACTGTGGATAGGTGCATCATAGCAGAAAACGCTTCGCGTTGTCAAACATATGTTCTACTCTGAATAACGCAAAAATGTGGAGGTAAGGTTCGTAGTTACCGCTTTAGCGGCTCCGCCATTTAGTGCGCTCTTCTACCCCTTCTGACGGTCTCGTCCTGGGGGTGGGGGCGCTCGTCCCCGGTGGACACACCACCCCCTCTTGGTGTAGACTCGTCCCACACCAGAATCACCGTCCACAGCAAAGGGGGACAAGCGTGAGCGTCGATCCTGATATTTTCTACCGTCTGGGGGTATCCCTCTTCATCGGCATCCTCATCGGTCTGCAGCGCGAACACATTTCTGAGGAGCACGCCAATCGCGAGGGCCGTTACGAGATGTTCGCCGGCGTGCGCACCTTCGCCCTGATCTCCCTCACCGGCTGCATCGCCGCCCTGCTGGCGGACCTGGGCCAATCGCCCTGGATATTCATCGGCGTCGCCGCGCCGCTGGCCCTGCTCATCGCCGTGGGCTATTATGTCACTTCCACGCGCGCGGACGTGGGCATGACGACGGAAGTGGCCGCCGTGGCCACCATCCTCGTCGGGGCGCTCTGCTACTGGGGCGATCTGGTGCTCGCCGTGGCCCTCGGCGTGACCATCACCGTGCTGCTCTCGCTCAAGCTGGAAATGCAGCAGTTTGTGGCCCGCCTCACACGTACCGACATCCTCGCGGCGCTCAAATTCGCCGTCATCACGGCGATCGTTCTGCCCCTGTTGCCCGACGAGACCTTCGGCGTGCCCCCCTTTGACATCTTCAATCCCTATCACATCTGGCTCTTCGTGGTCCTCATCTCCGGCATCAGCTTCCTGGGCTACATCCTGATGAAATTCTTTGCCTCCGAGCACGGCATCACGCTCACCGGCCTGCTCGGCGGCCTGGCCTCCAGCACGGCGACCACGCTCAGCTTCGCCCAGCGCAGCCGCGGCAACGCTGCCTTCGCCCGCGCCTTCGCCCTCGCCGTGCTACTGGCCTGGACGGTGATGTTTGGCCGCGCCCTGGTCGAAGTGGGTCTCGTTAACTTCGCTCTCTTCCGCGTCATCTGGTTGCCCATGGTGATCACCGCTGCCTCGGGCCTGGCCTACTGCGCCTACCTCTTCGCCTCCGCCGCCCGCGACGAAGACGAAGAAGAGGTTTCTCTGACCAACCCCTTCGAGCTGGCCCCCGCGTTGACCTTCGGCCTCATCTACGTCGTCGTCCTGGTCATCGCCCGCGCCGGCCAATACTACTTCGGCGACACCGGACTCTACGTCTCCAGCGCCCTCGCCGGCCTGGCGGGCATCGACGCCGTGGCTCTTTCCGTCTCGGAGCTGGCCAACCAGCCCGGCGGCCCCGAACTGGCCACCGCAGGCCGCGCCGTGGTCCTCGCCGCCCTGGCCAACACCCTGGCCAAAGGCGGCCTGGTCATCTTCGCCGGCTCCCGCTCCCTGGCCCGCGTCATCGCCCCCGGCTTCTTCCTGATGCTGGCGGTGGGCATCGGGGCGATTTTGCTGATTCCGGGGTAGCAATCGTCCACGCCGGTGACCGCCCGGGGATGAATTCCCCGGGCTACAAGGGCGGCGCCCGCTGACGCGGGCTGCATGATCCGCCACATCGGTTGCTTCGCCTCAGCCGCATTCATGCGGCGTCTCGTTTGTCGCCAGGGGGACTTCATCCCCCGGATTTATCACCCGGCGGACCTCCATTCGCAGCCCGCGCCGTTTCTGGCTAGAATATTGGGGCGGGTGAACACAGCAACAACCGGGAGGGTACAACGTGGCGACACGCATCCAGGACATCGAGCAACGCCTGTGGCGGGCGGCGGATGAACTTCGCGCCAATTCCAAACTCAGCTCGCAGGAGTATTCCCTGCCCGTGCTGGGCCTCATCTTCCTGCGCTATGCCGACCACCGCTTTGGCCAGGCCGAAGTAAAGCTGAAGGCCAAACGGAAGGGCGGCTCTTCACGCCGGCGGGGCATCAGCGACGCCGATTATCAGGCGAGGGGCGGCGCGGGGCGAGTTCTTTACGCCGACGTCGATTGTGCGCCTGATCGTGGAGATTATTGAGCCTTATCACGGGCGAATTTTTGACCCCGCGTCAGGGTCAGGCGGCATGTTTGTGCAGAGCGCGCGCTTTGTGGAGGAGCACCGCAACGGCAACAACGGCAGCGAGGTGCGGGCGCTCCTGGCAGATGGACTGGGCAGCGTGCGCGTGGAGATGGTGGGGACTGTGGTGGAGACGGCTACGACGCACACGCCGTACGGCGAGGTGCTGGAGCAGACGGGGACGAGTGGAACGGCCTACGGCTTTACCGGGGAGCAGGAGGATAGCGCCACGGGGTTGTTGAACTTACGGGTGCGTTATTACAACAGCTCGCTGAAAAGCTTCCAGAGCCGTGACCCATGGGAGGGGACAGGGTGGCGGCCCAATACTCTAGACAACTATCTGTACGGTCGGCAGAATCCGGTTAACCTTGTGGACCCTTCGCGATTCCTCTATTGTCGAGCCTCAAAACCAGGCTGCGCTGATTGGCTTGTTGATATGCTCGAGAGAATAAGGGACAATCCTGGTCCGGTAGGTACATTCTTGGTGAACACATTGTGGTCAAAAAAGGTATACGCTGCCATGGGTGCAATATCCTCCCCCTTCTACTCCGACGCTAGCCGTGCCACCCTTACCTGACGGGCCTCGTCGTCCACCTGAAGTACCTCCCGGTACACATCCGCCTGGGTTACCATTTCCGTGAACCACGTAGAAGTGCCTTCTGAGATCCGGGGCGTTGTTTCTCTGCCGTGTTGTTCGGGTTAGACATGCACCTTAGATCTGCAACATTATTGAAAAGAAGGACCTTACTTTTACTGACCTTGAATTTCCTCTTGGCCGGCTGTGGTCCTGTTGTCCTTCCGCTTCCGACTCGGAAGCCTCCGCAGCCATATTATGACGTCGCCCGCCTGAATCCTGACACATTCCTTATGGGTGCGCCCAATTTGAATGCAAGTGGTCGATATCTTGCCTTCGGTACGACTCCGGATGCTGGTGTGGGACCGACCGATCTTGCGGTCGCTGATCTCGACGAGCGGAAATTGATTCATCAAGTGTACACTGGTGGTGTAGCCGCAACGGCTATTTCGCCCGATGGAGAGGACGTGGTTGTAGACAATGGTTTTTGGCAACTGTCCATATTTGAGACGGGGCGTATTACGCCAACCGACGTAATCACCGGAAGCGCGCCTGCCTGGTCACCGGATGGGCAATCGCTGGCCTATGCAAGTGCGCCTCAACAGGAGGATGAGGAGTGGCGGATTCGGGTCAATCTATTGGACTTAGCATCAGGCAGAGAAAGGACTGTTTTCGAGAGGAAAACCTCGCGGGTGTATGTTGGGGCACTTGCCTGGTCTCCAGATGGGAGATTGCTTGCTTTCAATCTAAACTATCCTTCCCTTGAGCCGCTAGACGTTGATAGTCTGACAGC
>DATHSI010000218.1:0-12640 GCA_035464315.1 Candidatus Sulfomarinibacteraceae bacterium | reverse complement strand
AGCCTGTCATGGCGTCGATATGTCTGGTGGGACCACCAGTACTCTGCAGGGCGAACTTGTGACCGCTCTGAATCTGACCCCTGGCGGAGAACTGGCGGGATGGACGCAGTCGGATTTCATCAGCACTTTGCGCACAGGTGTAACCCCAGGTGGTCGCCACCTGTCCGATGAAATGCCGTGGACCTATGTGGGGCAGATGACCGACGACGAACTGCAGGCAATCTGGCTTTATCTGCAATCTCTGCCGGCCCGTGAACAGAGTTTGGAAAGAACAGATCTGTGAACGTCACAACCCGCGAGGCTATCGTCATGAACGTATCAGATGCAACAATCCACCCTCAACGTCCGTTTGTCGCCGGTTTCTGGCTGATCGCTGCTATCCCCGCATCGATCATTGTGGTGATTCCGCTCGCCGTACTCACTGAGTTTGATATGGATGAGCCTTTTGGTCTATCTGCCCTGGTTCTGACGCATTTTTTCTGTGGCTACTTATGGTCGCGCTCGCTATGTCGGCGCGCGGGGCGCTTGGATAACTGGATGATGAATTTCGCTGCCGGGATCGGGTTTACTCTCTTTGTGTGGGGTGGAAGGGCTGCTGTTGTCGAGCTGGAGTCCGCTATTCCTCATTGGTCCGAGCTATTTCAGAGAAAAATACACATTGAGTTTGCAGCCACCTTCGTCTTATGGACAGGACTCGTCACCGGTTGGACCGGATTAATGCTGGGACTTGGAGCAATTGATTGGAAGCTTGCTCTACGATTGCTACTTGCAGGATTCATCAGTGGAGCAGGCATGTTCCTGATTGTTGCATTCTTCATGGACATGTTCGGTTTTCGGGTGGGAACGCCACGTCCTGATGGACTCCCAAGCATGGTCATCACCACACTGCTGGGAATCTGGAGCGCCGCGCTAGTGGGAAGCGCGATATTTGGACGGGAGTTGATGAGGGCCGGCTAACCTGCCTTTCGCTCCTGCCCGGCGAATTGGGGACGATGTCCCTTGTGCCTGGGACCGCACTGGCTTTATCTTGGTTACATGATAACCATTCAGCCGCCTGGCTCACCACCGGCGGCTCATATCCAGGAGAGAAAAGCCATGCAAAAGCGTGCTGCAATTGCCTTGATCATTGGTTCAATCATGTTCATGGGATCCGTCTTTTTGCCCGCCATATACGGCCAGTTCCAGGCCACGACCCCTGACGAGATAGTGGCGCTCATCGAGGGGGATCGCGCGGGCTGGCTGCTGGCTCAAATCCTGTTCCATGCGGGCCCAATCATTGCCGCGACTGGCCTGGTCTTACTGGCCCGGCATATGCAACGCCTGACGGAAAATGACACTGTGCAGCTCCTGGCCTACGCGGGCGCTGCTCTCGTGTTCATTGCCTCCCTGGGCATGCTCTATAACTTCTACCGGCTGGTGACCTATCCCGCTGAGGCAATTGCCGCCGAAGTTATCTCTGGGGACGATAGCGGCTCGTTTCTCTTTAGCATTTACACGGCCCTCACCCACAGTGGTTTACTGGCGATGGGAGTTGCCCTGCTAAAGACCGGCTACCCAAAGCTGCTTGCTTTTTTCGTTCTTGGCGTCATGGCTCTGGCATTTCTCAGCTTCGTGCTTGCGGGCGATACGCTGCCGCTCTACCAGTATTTTGTAATGACCATCCTGGGCAGTGCCCTGCTATTTGCTCGCTCGCGGGCAGCCGCGACCCAGATCGCCATGAGCCCATCCGTTTCCGAATGACACGGGCGCCCCGTTCTGGGTGGGGTGGAGCAGCCAGACAATATATGTCCTTGCGCGGGAACGAATGTTGCTAGACGCCCGGTGCAGGCCATGATGACATGTGGCAGTGGTTATGATACGCTATCTTTGGACCTCGGCGAGTGGCGACAAAGGCGCTGTCCAAGTGTGAATCTATCCAGGAGTGGTGCAGGCACTCCAAAGTGAATTTTCCGTATGCAAACGGCGGTCCCTAGCACCTCCGACACAGCAGTTAGGTTACGTCACCTGATCGGCGCTACGGCTCGGGTCGTCTCTTACGGCTTGGTGGCAATGGTTTACGGTGTGGCCCTTTTCGTTAGCGCTAATCACATTCGGCCTACGCCAATACAGGCTTTGCAGGCTGCGCTGTCACCCGTAGTCCCTGCTGCGCTGGGCATCCTAATCTTACGCAAGTATCCCGGTCATGTCGTCGGGCGATTATTCTTAGTCTCGGCTGCCTCCGCGGCCCTCATGCATGTGGCGACGGCTGCCTACGCGCTGAACCTGACGCTCGGATGGCCACTCTATGCCCACGTCGAGAATATAGCCCTGATCCTGATGGAAACAATCTACTATCCAGCCATCTTCATTCCGCTGTTTCTGATTCCCCTGTACTTTCCTGATGGCCAACTGCTGTCACCGCGCTGGCGGCTGCTTGTTGGTCTCATCCTTTTCATCCTCATATGGACATTCGTCGCCACGGCGATCCGCCCCTGGCCGGTGCCGCAGATGGGCATCGCACAGACGCGCATGTTGAATGGTATCCCCGGTTCTGAGCCCTTTGTGGACGGAGTGACCGCTGTGACCGGATGGCTGTGGCCGCTGGTACCCCCACTGGTTGTTCTTTCCACCGTCCTTCGTTGGCGACGAATGACCGGTCGCGTGCGCAAGCAAATGAAACTACCTATGTTCGCGACGGCCAGTGTCATCGTTGTTGCGGTTGTGCTCTGGTCGGTACCGCAGCTTTCCACATTGGATGAGCGGTCGGGCTATACCGTCACCTGGTTGCTGGCGATTTTCATTCCCGTTTCGTTTGGCGTGGCCATCCTCAGCCAGGGGCTATGGGACATCGACATCATCATTAGCCGCACGATGGTCTATGGCGGCCTAAGCGCGGCCATCGTGGCTATCTATGCCAGCGTGGTGGCTATCGCCGGTTTTCTATTTGCAACGTGGTCCAGTTATTATGTGGGGCTTTTTGCCGCGGTCCTTATCGCTTTCCTCTTCCAGCCGCTGCGTGAGCGCCTGCAATATTATGCCAGCCGCCTGCTCTATGGGCAGCGAGATGACCCGGTTGGTATGCTGACCAGCCTAGCGCGTCGCCTAGAGATGGTCGACGATTCCGAGCGCATCTTTCCTACACTTGTAGAGACGGTCGCCGCTGCCCTTAGACTGCCTTATGTGGCCATATGGCTCCCGCGCGAAAGCCGGGCACCAGATGGGACGCAGGAGAAACAGTGGGAACAGGTTGCTGCCACCGGCAACCCGGCAAGATGCCATCTCCTGCTACCAATGCAATACCGGAACCACGAAATCGGGCGCTTGGAAGTCGCGCCACGCGGGAAGAATGAGCCCTTCTCTCAGGAGGATGAACGTTTGCTGGTAACGATCGCGCAACTATCAGCTACGGCGGTTCATGCCGCACGACAGACGATTGAGCTCCAACGCTCGCGGCGGCTGTTGATTACCGGTCGCGAAGAAGAGCGCCGGCGTCTGCGTCGCGACCTCCACGATGGGTTGGGGCCGGTTCTGGCCGCTGTAGCGCTCCAGGCTGATACCGCATATGACCTTGCAGAGACCGATCCCGACGAAACTAAAGCCCTACTCGACAGCATTCGCCAGCATACCCAGACGGCCGTGGCCGATATCCGCCTTCTGGTCCACGGCTTGCGCCCACCGACCCTGGACGAATTAGGATTGGTAGCAGCGTTACAGCAATCGGCGCGCGCCTATCGGCACACGTTGCACGTTCAAATCCAGGCGCAGCAGTTGCCCCCGCTTCCGGCTGCTGTGGAGGTGGCCGCTTTCCGAATTGTCCAGGAGGCGCTGAATAACGTCGTCAAACATGCGCAGGCGCACGCCTGTATCGTCACCATTAGTGGGGACGACGTGCTGTGCCTGGTGGTCGATGATGACGGCATCGGTTACTCTGCGGCGAACGTTCCCGGTGTCGGCCTGATTTCCATTCGCGAGCGCGCTGCCGAACTGGGAGGGCATTGCGCCGTCCGCCAGCGCCCGTCTGGAGGTACGCGCGTGGAAGTGCTACTACCGCTCGCTGCGGGGGACAATCACTGATGGAAGCAACCGTTCAAATTGTAGTCGTAGACGATTCGCAGCCGTTTCGAGTGGGTCTCAGGGCTTTACTGTCCGCTGCAGAAGGGATGGAGTTGATCGGCGAGGCCGAGAATGGTCACCAAGCCATCACTCTTGCGGAGCACCTGCAGCCAGATGTGATTCTTATGGACCTTAACATGCCGGACATGAACGGAATTGCGGCGACGGCGCAGATTTTGCGTTCAAGTCCGCATATCGCTGTGCTGGTGCTGACCATGGTAGATGACGACGACTCCCTTTTCGCTGCCATGCAGGCGGGAGCGCGAGGCTACTTGCTGAAAGGGGCGCCAAAGAGCGTGATGCTGCGCGCGATTCGTGATGTGGCGGCCGGGGCGGCCATCTTCAGCCCGGCGATCGCCAGGCGCATGATGACCTACTTCAGCCAGCTGCAGCAGCTGAGCGCTTATGCTTTTCCCGAACTGACGGAACGGGAGCGCGAGGTCCTCCAGCTGATGGCCCAACACCGCTCAAACAAGGAAATTGCCCAATTGTTACATCTCAGTCCCAAGACGGTGCGCAACTACACGTCGAACATCTTCGCAAAGCTGCAGGTCGCCGACCGCGCCGAGGCCATCCTACGCGCGCAGAACGCGGGCTTCGATAGGTAGCACGCTGGGCCATGTGTCCTGCACATCGGGGGACGGTGTCTCGATCGTCAACCCCGAGTGGGCAGCAGCATGTTCCGAGCGGGACGGTATCGAAGTAGATAAACTGCTGGCGCTTGCCAGTCAAGCAATAGGAGGGCACGCAGGAACTTGAACGCTATGCCGAGGGAAGATCTATTAACAAGCCGTTGACAGAAATGAGCTGGCCGTCTACCCATAACTCTGCGCCATCGCGTAGATCGTAGACCAGATCCCAGTGAATGGCCGATCGATTCCTGCCACCGGCATCTGGAAAACCCTGCCCAAGCGCCAGGTGAATCGAGCCGGCCATCTTCTCATCCAGCAGGGTCGAGCCCGTCAGGCGGTCAACGTCGCTGTTCATCCCTATGCCAAATTCGCCCATGTACCGCGCACCCACGTCACGATTCAGTAGCTCCAGCAAATAGGCTTCGTTTTGCGCCGCGGTCGCCTTGACCACCTTGCCAGCTTCAAATTGCAGCTCAATTCCTGCTACCGCAACCCCGTGGTAGGAGGCGGCACGGGGAAAGTGGACCCATCCCTCAACACTTTCTTCAACTGGACTGGTAAATACTTCGCCATCTGGAAAGTTAGCCTTCCCGGCAGAGTTGATAAAGACACGATCCTTAATGGCCATGGTTAGCTCGATGTGGGCGCCCACCACAGTAACCGAGCACTTACCGGAAAGATAGTTCACCAACTGAGATTGTCTCCGGCTCAATTGCTGCCAGGCGCGAACAGGATCGGGGAGATGTACCTTGCAGGCACGAAACAGGAAATCCGAAAACTCTGGAAGTGACATATCGGCAGCCTGGGCATGTACCTGTGTCGGTACGAGTGCGGTACAACGACGTACCGAGGGGCGGCCCTTTTGAATTCGAATTGGGACGTCGTTTGCCACGCTCCGGGCATGCTGCTTTCTGTGCGGGTAATGCGACAAATCACTAAAACGATCCGGCGCCTGAATCCCAATGATGACGTCAGCCCGTTGATACATGTCAACCAACATTGGATTCGGTTCTGCCAGCAAGCCCAGGTTATCGGTCGCCTCTATGGCCAGCCTATCTTCGCCGCCAATGTGCAGATAATTGAAGGGCAGAGCTTCCCTTGCCATCGCTTCCGAGTAAAGCATTTGCACCAGGGGCTCAGCCAACGGCGACAATCCACGAATAAGCACGAGGTCACCTGCCCGAACGGCCGTCGAATATTCGATAATTACCTGGGCCATGCTACGGTAGCGTTGATCCATCTAATTACCCAACAGTTTAGAAATAAGGACAGGGATGGATAGAAAAGGGCCGTCTGTTGATAATGAACCTTTCAAGAATATCATAGCCGATTCGAAAGATGCTCAGGTCAAGACGGTCACGTCTGTCAACAAGCGCTCGATGGTCCAGCGAGCTATATGGGTGACTGACATGCTTGCGAGATCCGCTCAACTATCAATGTGGAGATCACCCATATTTAGTCATCGGAAAGGATAATCCGTCGCTCCCGCGATACGCTTGCCTACTAGAGGGAACTGACACTTCCCGACAATCTATCGTTACCGCGTAATTTATGTCCTCGATTCCGTTGGTTCTCAGCATATCACACAACCCCCAATCCAGCTCATTCTAGGCCGCTTCTCAGTGGTAAGTAGCATCCCATAAAAAGAAAAGACCCCTCGAGTACTTCGAGAGGTCTTATATCCTAGAATCTTTTACTATCGGACGGGAGCGACGGGAGTCGGGCACGCACGTGCATAAGATTGGCTTTCTTACCGAAACAGATATTTCAGACACTCCGCCGCGGTAAAGCCGCCCTCCCGAGAGCACCCGTGGCGCAACACCAAGTGGCCCCCCGCGAAACATAGTTTAGCTTTCGAATTAGCCCAACCAGCAGTTTTGGTTCATACTCTCCCCAAGTCGCCAGATTGAAATTGCCTGGCTGATTCGGTAAGATGCAGAGTAGGGAATCGCTCGCATACCTTTATACTACCGTCGTTCCCTCGATTAGCTTTCGGTACAGACTCGTTGCGTCCACCGTTGAAGAAAAAAGCAATCCAGTCCCCAGCAGGTATGGATGAAAATATTGCAGACACCCGTCTTCGTCGGGCGCCGTGAAGAGATAAAACAGCTCGATTCTATCCTTAGAGTGGTCCTGGATGGTGATGGGCGCTGTGTCCTCGTCAGCGGTGAAGCCGGCATTGGTAAGAGCCGCCTTCTGGCCGAAGTACGAGACCGGGCATACCAAGCGGGCTACTACTCGATGGCTGGTCGCTGCTTTGAGCAAGATCGCTCCTTTCCCTACGCCCCTCTAATCGATATGCTCCGCCCATTTTTCACCCAACGCGCGGTTGACGAGCGGCTTGATGCGCTCGGCCGGCTTGTTCCTGAACTCGTCAAACTGCTGCCTGAACTGGCTGCCCATTTCTCCCTGTCTTCGTCTGCCTCTTTGCCTGAAACCAGAGTCGAAAAGCGACATCTGTTCCAAGCCCTGACCACTCTGTTCTGGCGTCAGGCCGAGGCCGGACCCCTATTACTCGCTATAGAAGACCTGCATTGGAGCGATGAGGCCAGCCTGGAGTTCCTCCTTTATTTGGTCCGTCGCATTACACGCAAGCCTATCCTTCTCTTGTTGACTTCTCGCCCTGCTCCGGCTCAAGCTGAGCTGTCTGAGTTATTGGCCGGGTTAGATCGCGAGCCTATTGTTCAGGAGCTCCATCTCGAACCTCTCACCCGTCATGAAGTGTCGCAACTGCTCAAAGGTATACTCGATCAAGCTCAAGAGCCATCGGCCGAATTCGTAGAGGTAATCTACAGCCTGACTGATGGCAATCCCTTTTTCGCGGAGGAAATTTGCACCTCCCTTATCGCCAATGGAGACCTCTATTACGCGGAGAATCAGTGGCGTCGCAAACCGCTGTCGCAGATCATTATCCCGGACAGCGTACATCGCGTGGTTCATCAGCGCTTAGGCCGGATCGGCCAGCCAGCCAGGCGACTCATTGACCTGGCTGCCATCAGCGGGCGCAGCTTTGATTTCGCCGTATTGCACGAGTTAACCGCCCACACCGATCAAGAACTCCTGGCTCAGGTAAAAGAACTGATAGCCGCCAGACTGGTTGTCGAAGAAAGCGCCGATCGATTTGCCTTTCGCCATGCCCTTATTCGCGAGGCGCTGTACAGTCAGCTCCTGGTGCGGGAACGCCAGCCGCTACACGAACAACTCGTTCAAGCTATCGAGCGGGTCCATAGCGACTCGCTTGAGTCTCAGTTGGAGATACTGTCTTATCACGCTTACGAGGCTGGCCTGTGGCAAAAGACAGTTGACTATGCTCAGTGGGCCGGTCAAAGGGCGCTCGCGCTTTTTGCGCCACAAGCCGCAGTTGAGCACTTTTCACGCGCGATTGAGGCAGCGAAACGATTGTCTCAAGAGCTTGAGGCCTCTCTATACCGTTTGCGTGGGCAAGCTTTCGATACGCTGGGCAAGTTCGAGGAGGCCAGATCCGATTATGAGATGGCTCTACAAGCCGCCCGGGCTGCCGGAGATCAACTTGCGATGTGGCAGGTACTACTGGATCTGGGATTGCTATGGGCCTCAAAGGATTATGAACGAACAGGCGACTTTTGTAGGCAGGCGCTGGACCTCGCTCGCGCAATGGAAGACGGGGCAGCTATCGGCCACAGTCTCAACCGCCTGGGTAACTGGCTCATGAACAGTGGCGAGCCATTCGACGCGCTAGACTATCATCGCGAGGCGCTGCACCTCTTCGAGGAGCTCAATGATCGAGCGGGCATCGCCGCGACGCTTGACCTGCTGGCAATGACCAGCAATCAATGCGGCGATGTAGGGGGAACCGTGACTTACTACGAGCGAGCTATCCCGATACTTCGTGACTTGAATCATTGGCAGACGCTATCGTCCAGTCTTGCCAATTTGGCACTGTATACGCTCAGCCAGGAACACGCCCAAGAGGCAGTGAAACTGGCGCAGGATATTGGCTGGCAGCCGGGAGAGGCGTACGCCTTAAACTGCCTGGCGGCAGTGTTGTTTAATCGCACCCGCTACGGCGAGAGTCTTGCGATAAGAAGCCAGAGCCTGGCGCTGACCGAGGCCATTGAGCATCCACAATGGACAGCCAGTAACCATGTCTTCTTTGGATATTCTTACAAAGAGCTGCTGGCCCTAGACAGGGCCGAGGATCACCTGGTAAAAGGTTTGGCTCTCGCCAGACAGGTCGGCTCCTCGTTTTTTACCTTGATGGGCGGTGGTGTGCTGGCTTCGGTGTATGTTATGCAAAATCGTCTGGAAGCAGCGGAGGAGCTACTGGCCGATCTGCCTCTGGAATGGATACCCTCATTACTGAGTGTCAGACTGGCCCGCATTGAGCTGGCTCACGCGCAACAAGATGCAGAACAGATACTCCAGTTGCTGGATGAAATATCCGAGGCCCCCATCGTCACGGATGCGGCCTTTGGCATGCTCCTCTTCTTTCAGGGTCCGGCGCTAAGGTTACAGGCACAGGCCATGCTATGGCTCGATCGGGTCGATGAAGCAGAGCAAACACTGCTGCAAACGATCAATCAGTATTCAAAACACGACCTGACGCACGGGCTGTGGCAGATTTACCTGACTCTGGGCAAGATTTACCTGGAGCGTTCACGCCAAGAGCAGGCCAGGGAAATGTTCACGGTGGCGCGGGAGCAAATCGACACGCTGGCGGCGACCATTGATGAAGAAGCGCTGCGCGAAAATTTCAGGCGCCGGGCCGCGGCACTCATCCCAGCGATGCAACCCTTGACCCCACGACAGACGGCCAAACAAGACTATGGCGGGCTGACGCGGCGTGAGCGCCAGGTAGCGACCGTTGTTGCCCGGGGCTCGACCAATCAAGAGATTGCCGATGAACTGGTGGTGAGCGTCAAAACGGTCGAAGCCCACATCACCCGCATTTTGTCCAAACTTGGTTTTACCTCTCGTGCCCAAATAGCGGCCTGGGCGGTGGAGAAGGGGCTGGCTTCCGCTCCCCAGGATTTGGACACTCTCTCCCGCAGCAGCTAGGCTGCCTCTAAACCCTATCCCCCTCTTACACAACACATTGTCGAATCCTAAAAATGTAGGGTTGCTGAAGCCTGCATTGTAGGGTTATCCCCGACGACGACGGCCGTATATTCCCCTACGATGAAGGCAACAGGACAGCTTGAGAGTTAGCAAAGCAGTCGATTGAAAGGAGAGGTGCGAATGGGTCAAAACGAAGATCGCTTCCAAACGTGGAGCAACGTAGTGTACCAGGCGCTGGTCGACGGCGATGTGCCCGGTGTGGTCAGTCAATGGGCTGAAGATGGCGCTTACATCAGCACCGCCCCTTTCGGGGATCACCGGACGCTGAGAGGCCATCGAGCCATCGGTGAAGCCATGGAAGCATTTGTAACGCAGACTCGTAACCTGCGCGTGCTGCAGAATGAGCTGCTCAGCGCCACCGCTGATCGGGGCATCTTCAATATCAGGCTCACGTGGGAAGGTGAAGAAGGCACAGAGTATGCCTGCAACTTCATTGTCGTAACCACGCTTGATGCGGACGACCGCTGTGACTCCTTTCAGGAATGGAATGTAGCCGGAGCAAAAGAAACAAGGAGAAATATGATGAACGCAAATGAAACGATTCAAGCAGAAGTGTTAAACGTGATTGGGCAACTTACGGAAAAGTACAAAAACCGAGATCTTGATGGGTTGATGAACCTTGTCGCAGCCGATGATGATCTATTTATGTTTGGCACTAACATCGACGAGCGGCGGCAGGGGCAGGACGAGTTCAAGCGCCAGGCCGAAAGAGACTGGTCGCAGACGGAAGCGTTGGCCTTTAACTTTACCTGGCATCGGGTTTCCGCCGCAGGACCGGTGGCCTGGGTCGCCTCTGAAGGGGTAGGCGTAGGCAAAGTGGGGGGGCAGGAGATTGAGTTTCCCTTGCGCATGACGACCGTGTTGGAAAACCAGAACGACGAATGGCGCATACGACTGTCCCACTTTTCATTACCTTCCCCAGGCGCGGAAGAAGGCAGTTCCGTACCGGCATAAGCAGAGCCGATGTGGGTACCGGCGCCACAACAAGAGTGGCGCCGGTACCCAACTGCCCCGTTCATTGCTTATCAGAATCCCACTTATGTTATTTGCACGCGAAGGAGTAAAAACATGTTCGCCAGTCAGGTAATTACGAGAATGGTCAGTTCCCTCCGCCCTTCTGCGCTCACGATTCGTCCGGCACGGGCGGAAGACGCCGACCTAATTATGCAGATGCACCAGCAGCTATCTGCAGATACGCTGTACCAACGCTATCACATCGAGCGAATTCCCAGCCACGGTGAATTTCGGAAAATGTACGCCCTGGATGGGAGAAACGGGCGTTCCTTCCTCGCTCTGCTTCCTGGTAACAAGCACCCCCTTGTTGGCCTAGCCACCTACGTTACCAATCCCGAGCTCCCCATCGTGGCCGAAGTAGCGCTGCTTGTGGCTGACGACTATCAGGGGCAAGGCATTGGGCGAAAACTGATGAACCGTCTCGTCGAAGAAGCCCAAAAACAGAATATTCGCTTCTTCGATGGCTACATTAAAAGCTCAAATCGCCCCATGGTTCATTTGCTCCGCAGCAGTGGCAAGCTGACTGAAATCCATTACGATCCCGGCGCTATCGAAATGCGGGTTGAGCTAGGCGTACAGCAGCCACCGTTTTCATTGCACGTATAATGCAAAAATGTAGATCGAAGGTCAGGCCGCCATATGGTAGCTGAAAGCGACCACGCCGTTTAGCCGAGCATGATTGGTTTGTGGTAGCAACGATAGGAGACAAGCTGATGACAGAAATCCTAACCGAACTTTCGCCATCGTCTCTGGCAACAGCCGTTAAAAGCAACCTGTACGCCTTCTTTAGCACCTTGCGCTATTCTGCCAAAGCGACAGTTCACGATACATCACATGGGTTCGGCTGGCGCACCGGCGTCTCCCATCCCTGGTTTAACGGGATGCTAAGCACCCTGACTTCCACTGAGTACCTAAGCCTAATTGTCGAAGAAACAGTGAGTTACTTTCAGGCTCACGACATTACCAGCTTCACCTGGTGGCTGGCGCCAAATCTTGAGGCGACTACATGGAGCCCACATTTGCTGGCGTATGGCTTTCAATACGATAACAACACACCGGGACTGGCCATTGAGCTGGCTAAGTTGCGCCACCCACAAATATCTCCAATGACCATCCGGCATGTTGAAGGTCCACGGGTGCTTACTGAGTGGACTCAGACCTTTATCCAGGGGTTCGAGATGGCGGCAGAGATGGCACATGGTTTCTTGGCTTTGTTAGAAAGCCTGGGCACCGATTTTCCCTTCCGCCACTATCTCGGATATCTCGATGGCAAGCCCGTGGCTTCTTCGACGTTATTTCTTGGGGCGGGGGTCGCTGGGATCTACAATGTGGCCACGGTGCCGGCGGCTCGTGGTCGTGGAATTGGTTCCGAAATGACGCTAGCTCCCTTATACGAAGCGCGCGATCTGGGCTATCGCGTGGGCGTTCTTCAGTCGTCCGACATGGGCTACGGTGTGTACCGGCGGCTTGGATTTCAGAAGGTCTGCCAGATGGATCATTTCTATTGGCGAGCTCCGAACTCATTGAGCAAAGGCCGTTTCAATTGAGCTTGACCATATCATGGCTATATACGAAGAACTAATTATGTCAGTAGCACCCATCAATGGAACCGGACTGTACCACGTCACTACTGGAGAAGGGTAGCCCTGCCTGGTGATGCGCTGGGGAAGATTGGTTCAAACAGTGGCACCATGACCGCTAAGAGCGTGTCAGGATCGACACCTATACGACCAAGTGGCCCCATTTCAATAGCCAACACCGTACGTCGCTCCCGCGATATGCTTTCCGTCAGAGTGAAAAGCGTG
>DATHSI010000217.1:0-3085 GCA_035464315.1 Candidatus Sulfomarinibacteraceae bacterium | reverse complement strand
ACCCTCAAGACAGCGCCGATGGCGCTGCGCCGAGGTTGATCTGGTGAGATTCCAGAGCCGACAGTGATAGTCTGGATGGGAGAAGGTAAGACGTGCGACGGCGTCTCCTGTCGGCATGCCCCACCTGTATCAGGTGGGTTTTTTGTTGTGCCGGGCCGCAGGCGCACCCACCGCGCGATCCTCAGGCAATTCTCCTCCCCTGTCCCGCAGTATAGAAAATCGAAGAGGTGATCTGATTGTGAAGGCGGTTCTGCGCCGGCGGAGCAAGGCTTATGATCGGACGACAGATGCAACGAGAGCGCCCATTACCTATCTGGTTGACAACGCTCGCTTCATTCTTGCTGTTGCTGTTGGGCTGGCACGCGCTGACGGTGGTCGGCGGCTACGACCACTTCATCCTGCCCGGCCCGCTGGAGGTGTGGCAGCAGTTCAACACGGTAGCCACGGACGGGCGGCTGCTGCGCCATGCCCTGATTACGGTCAGTGAGGTGATACCGGGCCTGTTACTGGGTTTCCTGGTGGCCACGCCCCTGGGCTACCTGCTGGCCAAATCTCCCCTGGCGGAGCGGTTGCTTTCCCCGTACCTCATCGCTTCACAGGCCATCCCCGTGATCGCCGTGGCGCCCCTGCTGACCATCTGGGTGCGCTCCACCTACTGGAGCCGCGTGCTGGTGGCGGTGCTGGTTGTCTTTTTCCCCATTCTGATCAACGTCATCGCCGGACTGCGCTCGGTGCCGCCGGAGTTGTACCAGCTGATGCACTCGCTGCGCGCCACGCGCTGGCAGGTGTTCACGCGGCTGGAGGTGCCGGCGGCGTTGCCCATCCTGCTGGCGGGCCTGAAGGTGGGCGCCACGTTGTCGGTGATCGGCGCGCTGGTGGGCGAGTTTGTGCAGCCCAAGAGTCAGGGCCTGGGGTACCTGCTGATTACGGCCCGCTACCAGTTTAAGACGGACCTGGTGTTCGTGGTGCTGGTGACGCTGGCGGTGATCGCCCTGGCGCTGTACGGCGCGGTGGCGCTGATGGAGCGGCGCTTCTTGCGGTGGCGGGAGGAGAATGGGAAGTAGGGGGTGGAGATTGGAGATAGGAGATCAGAGATTGGAGATCAGCGAAAAGTTGTCATCCTGAGCGAAGTCGAAGGATCTCACGCGGCGCCGCTGGTGAGCGCGACCGCGGTTCAGGTGGCTTTTCAAAATTGATTAGGAGAAGAACATGCGAAACGTGATTATTTTATTGCTGGCGTTGCTTTTTGTCAGCGGTTGTGCGCGAGAGGCGCAGGCGCCGGTGCAAGAACCGGAGGAACTGGTGCCCATTCAGTTGCCCATGGCCTATATTCCTGACCCGCAATTTGCCCCTTTCTACGTGGCTGTGGAGCGCGGTTACTTTGCCGACGCCGGCTTTGAGGTGGCGTTTGATTATAGCTTTGAGACGGACGGAATCGCCCTGGTCGGCGCAGGCGAGCTGCCCTTTGCCATCGTCAGCGGCGAGCAGGTGATTCTGGCGCGGGCCCAGCAACTGCCCGTGGTCTACGTGATGGCCTGGTACCAGGATTTTCCCGTGTCCGTCGTCAGCCTGGAGGACGCGGGCATCGAGACGCCGGCGGACCTGGAGGGACGCACAGTGGGCATTCCGGGCTTGTTTGGCGCCAGCTACGTCGGTTACGTGGGTCTGCTGTCCGCCGCGGGCGTGGATGCCGACGCGGTGGAGGTGGAGGAGATTGGCTTTACGCAGCTGGAAGCGCTGTTGAACGACCGCGCGGACGCCGTGGTGGGCTATACCAACAATGAGCCGGTGCAGTTGCGCCAGCAGGGTGAGGCCATTAACGTGCTGGATGTGTCTGATTACATCGACCTGGTGGCCAATGGCGTGATCAGCAACGAATCGACCATCGAAGAGAATCCTGAAATGGTACAGCGTTTCGTGGGGGCCATACTGCGCGGCCTGCGCGACACGCTGGCGGATCCGGAGGCCGCCTTCGAAATCAGCAAGGGATACGTGGAAGAGCTGGACGATAGCCGTATGGTGGTGTTGGAAGCGTCGCTGCCGCTGTGGGAGGCGGAGCAACTGGGAGCGACGGAGCTGACCCACTGGCAGCAGACGGAGCAGATTCTGTTGGAAGCCGGGCTATTGGACGAGGAGGTCCCCAACCTGGAGGCGGCCTTTACCAACCGCTTCGTGGAGCAGGCGCAACCGTAATGGGCAGGAACGGACCGCCGCCGGGGGCCGGACAGCCGCCGGGCAGGGAACAGCCGCCTGGTATGGAACATCCAGACCCCTTCCTGGACGTGGAGAACGTCAGCCACGTCTTTCCTGATGGCGTGCAGGCGTTGGCCGACATCTCGCTGCGCCTGGCTGCCGGTTCCTTCACAGCGCTGGTGGGCCCCTCGGGCGTGGGTAAGTCTACCTTGCTGCGCATTCTGGGCGGCCTGCTACAACCATCCTCGGGCCGGGTGCAACTGAAGGGCGTGCCGCCGGCGCAATCGACGGACCCCGTAGGCATTGTCTTTCAGCAGGACAACCTGATGCCCTGGCGCACGGCGTATGACAATGTGTGTCTGCCGCTGGAACTGCAGGGGATCAAGGATCCGCAACGGGTGCAGCAGTTGTTGGAACTGGTGGGGTTGGACGGCTTCGGCAAAAGCTATCCCGCGCAGCTTTCCGGAGGGATGGCCCAACGGGTGGCCCTGGCCCGCGCGCTGGTGCACCGCCCAGAGCTGCTGTTGCTGGACGAGCCCTTCGGCGCGCTGGACGCCCTGACGCGGGAGCGCATGGGCCACGAGCTGTTGCGCATCTGGCAGGCGATGCCCGTGACGGTGTTCATGGTCACGCACAGCATTCCGGAAGCGGTGTTGCTGGCCGACGAGGTGTTGGTGATGACCGGCTTCCCGGGCCGCATCACCGCGCGGCTGCCCGTGGAATTACCCCGCCCGCGCCACGTGAAGATGCAGGCCACCACGGCGTTTCAGGAGTACGCGCTGGCAGTACGAAGCGCCATTGAAGCCACCGCCGGCGGCTAACCTGCAACCCGCAACCCGCAACCTGCAACCTGCAACCTGCAACCCGCAACCCGCAACCTGCAACCTGCAAC
>DATHSI010000216.1:0-9537 GCA_035464315.1 Candidatus Sulfomarinibacteraceae bacterium | reverse complement strand
TTCCCGTGCCCGGTGCACCGATGACCACCGTTGTGTGTCCTCGCGGCAGGCCGCCGCCGGTCATTTCGTCAAATCCACTAATACCGGTGAGCGCTTTCTGCAGCACCCCCGTCGGCTGGGTCATCCTGTCCACCTCAATATACGCTTAATGTTGCGCCTCCCGCCGGCGAACATCCTCCATCTCTCACAGCTATTTTACCAGGAACGGCGCTACCTTTCGCAGGGGATGAAAGTCCCATCACATCACTGTGGCTAAAGGACCGTCGCAGAAGCGGCGTGCGCTTATGAATTTCTTACGTTCCTCTGATTTTTCTCATACATTCCTATTTAAAATGCAAAATTGAAAGAAATGCAAGCTTCTAAGCGCAATACCATCTATTGCGCCGCGTTGCGCCCGAAAACCAGAATTTCCTTGTGCACTAACAACTAAATACAGGAGGTGTTACAGATGAACCGTCTGACCCGCTGGAATCCGTTCCGCGAGATGCTGGAACTTCGTAACGAAATGGATCGTTTGTTTGAGGGCACCTTTCCTGAAACCCCGCTGCGCCGCAACGTGCGCATGAGCTGGGGTCCGGCCCTGGATGTCATCGAAACTGAAGAAGCCTTCATCGTCAAGGCCTTTGTTCCCGGCATCGCCCCCGACGACCTGGATATCACCCTGGTGGACAACGTGCTGACCATCAAGGGCCAGCGTGAGGCTGAGCAACTGGACGAGGGCGAAATCTACCACCTGCAGGAACTGAGCTACGGCGCCTTCTCCCGCAGCATCACCCTGCCGGTGGCGGTCGAGGCCGAAGAGGTACAGGCGCAGTACGACAACGGCATCCTGCACCTGTTCGTGCCCAAGACCGAAGAGGTTCGACCCCGGCGCATTCCGGTCACTGTTCAGAGTAACGGACAGAAAGCGCTGGAGGGCGAGTTGGTACAGTAAGAGGAGTTAACAGGCGCAACGCGTCCAGTCCGCTCCTGGCGGGCGGCTGGCAAAAAACGACGCGGACCACGGTCTGGCAAGTAGGCCGCCTGGTCCGCTTTTTTTGTTTAGAACGATTAGATCACTCTACCGCTGAGCGCCGCCCGCCGCCTGGCGAATGGCCGCCAGCAAGACGTCCGTAGGCTGTTGCTTGCCCACAAAGGCAACGGCGCCCGCCTGTCGAGCGCGCCGCCGGTTCTCCCGGCTGTCATAGATGCTGATGATCACCGCCACACTGGGCAACCCCTTCTCCGCCAGCCGCCGCACGGCATCGACGCCGTCCATGCCCGGCATCTCCAGGTCCACGAGCAGGACATCAGGGAGCAGTTCCTGCGCCAGTTGCAGCGCCTGCAAGCCGTCAGACGCCTCGCCCACCACGTCCATGTCCGGCTCCAGGGCCAGGCGCATGCGCCACCCCTGGCGCACCGTTGCCTGATCGTCGACCAGTAGAATGCGGATCATCTTGCTTTACCTGTTTCAAGACTGCTATAATTCCCAGCGCCATCATGTATCGGGCCCTATCAGGACCCGTGTGTGATGAGTCCAGTGTAGCGCTCTGTCCGGCCGGTTACATGAGTCCTAGGGCCGAATGGCGTTACGACTTTCGGCGGAGTGACGAACGGTTGAATGCCGACACCCTTGAGGACCCTTCGTTGAGCAAACGGCGCCACAGGCGCGTGCCTGTTCTGGCAGCCATCGTGACGCTTGCCCTTTTGTCGTTCACGGCATGGGGCATTGACGGCTGGTACGAATCCCAACTGCAGAACGAACAGCGGGCGCGGGGCACGATAGACATCTCCCTGCGAAGTAATGCGCTAACCACATCGCTCAACCGGCGCCTGACCCGCCTGCAAGGGCTGCAGAGCTTTGTACAGGCCGAAGCGGACACCTCTGACTTCTCCGACAAATTCGAAACCTACGCCGCGGGCCTCTACGCCGGATCTTTCGGTATCCTTAACGTGGCCGTGGCCCCCGACGGCGTGACACAGCACGTCTATCCTCTGCACGGCAACGAATTGGTGCTGGGATACCAGCCGGCGCTGGATTCACGGGCAGAGGTGCGCCAGGATGTGCACCGCGCGCGCCTGACGGGTGAGATTGTGCTCACCGGCCCCACGGCGTTGGTACAGGGTGGACAGGGCCTTATCGCCCGCCAGGCTGTCTTCCACAACCACCACTACTGGGGGCTGGTAAGCATCGTCCTTGACGTGCCCTTGCTGCTGGGCGAAGCGGGCATCACCAACGATGAGGTCGACGCGCCGGGCGCTCTGCAATACGCGCTGCGCGACGAAACGGGGCGCATTTTCTTTGGACCGCCGGCCCTCTTTGCGGCCGACCCGCTGCTGGCCGAGGTCAACGCGGGCGACGAGCGCTGGGAACTGGCGGCGGCGCCGGCGGCGGGCTGGGCCGCGGCCGTTCGGCCCCACCTGCTCGTCTTTCGCAGCGCGGCCCTGCTCATCAGCCTGCTGCTCTCCTCCCTGGTCTATCTGACCAGCGACCGCCAGGCGCGGCTGTCACAGGCAGTGGAGCGGCGCACGGCGCAGTTGTCGCAGGCCAACGAGTTGTTGGTGGAAGCCTATGGGCTGCTGGAACAGCGGGTGGCGGAGCGCACGCGAGAGCTGCGCAGCCTGCTGAACATCGGCCGCTCCCTGACTTCAACGCTGGAGTTGCAGCCGCTGGTGGCGCAGATCCTGGAGCAGTTGAGTACGGTGGTGGAGAGCACGGCGGCGGCGGTGCTGATGTACGACGCCGCGAAAGAGGAGATGAGCGTGCTGACGCAGTACAGCCGCGCCGAGCCACTGTCGCTGCCCGAGCGCTGGCCCGTGCAACCGGGAAGCCTGGACGACGTGATCATCAGCGGTCGCCAACCGCTGATCATTGAGGACGTCGAAGGGCCCTCATCGCTGGCCGCCCTGTGGCGCGCGGGCGCCGCGGAGCTGGTGGGCGAGCAGGAGAACAGCATGCGCTGCTGGATGGGCGTGCCGCTACTGCTCAAGGAGCAGGTGGTGGGCCTGCTGATGTTCGGGCACCGGCAGGCTGGCTATTACACGGCGCGACACGCCGACCTGGCGCTGGCCTTTGGCGCCCAGGCGGCGGTGGCCATCGAGAACGCCCGGCTCTACGAACAGGCGCGCTCGTTGGCCGCCCTGCAGGAGCGGCAGCGCCTGGCGCGGGAGCTCCACGATTCGGTATCCCAGGCCCTCTACGGCATCGCCCTGGGGGCGCGCACGGCGCACACGTTGCTGGACCGCGCCGAGCTGACCGCGGAACAGCAGGCCACGCTGGCCTCGCCCGTGGAGTACGTGCTGTCGCTGGCCGAGGCGGCCCTGACGGAGATGCGCGCGCTCATCTTTGAGCTGCGGCCAGAAACGCTGGAAGTGGAAGGGTTGCTGGCGGCCCTGACGCGGCATGCAGAATCGTTGCAGGCGCGGCACGGCCTGCAGGTAGATACCCAGTTTGACGGCGAGCCGGACTTGCCCCTGGCTGCCAAAGAGGCGCTGTACCGCGTGGCCCAGGAAGCGTTACACAATGTGATCAAGCACGCGGCTGCCAGCCGGGTTTCCCTTTCGCTTTACAGGGAACAGGACGCTCTGCTGCTGATTGTGGCTGATGATGGGTGCGGGTTTGACCATGGCAGCGGCGGCGGACCCAACGGCGCGGGCAGGGAGTACGGTCGATCCTTTCCCGGCCACCTTGGCCTGCGCTCCATGCGCGAGCGGGCGGAGGGGATCGGCGCCTCGTTCAGTGTGCGCAGCGCGCCGGGCCAGGGCGCGCAGGTAGAGGTGCGCCTGCCGCTGCCAAAAACTACGCAGGCCGCCCCACTGTGACCAGAAACATGACCCGCTTATCCGCGGCGTGGGGCGAGAAGAAATCGGTGACCGCGTCGTCAAGGAACGTCAGACCCGTGGCGCCCAGGCGCAGGGCGTAAGCCGCCAGGTAGATGCGCCCGGCGATTGTGGCCGCCTCCAGTTGCGCGGCACGGTAACCGCGATTGCCAAAGCGCTCCAGAACCGCGTCTAGGGGAGAGAGGAAGTAGATGTTGGCGCTGGCGTCAGCGCCCAACGCCTGGCCCAGCGCCAGCTGGCCCGCCTGGTCGCGAAATTGGCCCTCTTGCAGCAGCTCCAGCGCCTGCCGCTGCGGGTGATAAACGTAGGCGCCGGCGGGCAACGCCTCAACGGCGTTGGCGATCACGTACGCCTGGCTGAGAGCCAGCGGCTCCGGCCCTTTAAAATCGGCGTCTACTCCCGTCACAGATTTCTGCAATATGGTGGACAGCTGGGCGAAGGTGATCGGCTCGCGGCGGAACCGGCGGCTGGAGCCGCGGCGCACAATGACGGAGCCCAGATCGTCCTCAGGCTGTTCTTCCGGCGGCAGCGGCTGCAGGGGGAACAGTTGGCCCTGCGGTTCGGGCGGCGACAGGTCCAGCCGCGCGCTACGCCACTGCACGGCGGCCTCCGGATCCGGCAGCGACGAGGCCGTGTGCATCTCCAGGATGGAATCCAGCCGCCGCTGTCCGGGCAAGGGTTGTACGCTGGCCTGCAGCGGCTCGAGCGGTGGGCTGTCCTCCGGCGCGGGCGAGTCGCTGCCCACGGCCACCATCTGCAAGACGAACTCCCGTTCCGTGTCCAGATCCAGCAGTTGGTTTACTTCGTCGTCCACAAAGCCGCTGACCACCTGCGCCGGCAGCCGCCGCGCGGCGGCAACCGCCAGTGTGTTGGCCACAATGGTGCCGCTGTCCCAGTAGGCGTGGCGGTAGGCGCGCGCCTGGTACTTGACGGCGTTACGCCAGTAGACGTCACTATAGACCAGGATCAAAGGCGCTTCCACCACCGCGGGCGACCCGCCCGTGCCCTCGACCAACCGGCGGCGGAAGTCGCCGCGGCGCAAGATGGTGAGGGCCGGCTGGCGCGGGTCGAAGTGGTAGACGCCGGCCTCCAGCCCCGGCAGCTCGCCGCAGACGGCGTACAGCTCGATGTGATAGAGGGCGCCGGTGCAGGCCGCGGCGCGAAACGGCACTTTGCCCACGCCCCGGCCGTAATTGATGGTCTTGGTGATGCCCGCGGAATATTGCAGCAGCCGGGCCAGCTCCTGGCGGTCCGGCTGGCGCGCCGCGCCCTCCGCCGGCGAGCCCCCGCCCAGCGCCTCCAGCGCCGGCATGCCCACGGGCGCAAACTCGTCCTCCAGGGAAAGCGACGGCGCGCCTTCGTAGACTTTAAACAGCCGCGGTCGCAGTTCCCAATTATAGACGTGGTGCGGGTCGAGTAAATAACCGCCGGGGTGCCGGGTGCCGTTGTGATAAGACCACGCTGCTTCTATCTGGGAGTTATCCATGATTGCCTCCGCTGCCTGACTCCGGGTGTTCTCCCAGTATAAGCTCAGGCGCGGCGGCGCGCCAAAGATGCGCGGCGGTCCGGCTGAGCCGGGTCAGGGACCGCGGGCGGCAACAATCACCGCCGTCGCCGCGTCCTCATGTCCCGCAACAAATCCACGCGCGCCACGCGCACGCGCCAGGCGTTGTTGCGGTGCGAGGGAACGTCGATGGTGATGGTGTAGCGGCCGGGGTCGCGGCAGATGCGGTCCACGGCTCGCGCAATGCTCAAAGCCTGCCGGCTCACGTCACAGGGCCGGCGCTGATGGGTATGCTGTGATGA
Source organism: Candidatus Sulfomarinibacteraceae bacterium (assembly GCA_035464315.1). GTDB lineage: Bacteria > Chloroflexota > Anaerolineae > Promineifilales > Promineifilaceae > JAAYYY01. Next base: position 3,912 of record DATHSI010000216.1, on the reverse strand, counting down.
TTCGCTCATTGTCCTCATCGCGTTCACTATCTGTGCCGGGTCCCTCACACCGGGCAATCAACAATCAAACCCTCTACGCTTGCCTGACGGTCGCCAATCGCCAATTCTCTAATCTCCAATCTCCCCAACTGAGCGCCACTCGGCCTAAAACCCCATCTCCCCCAGCGGATCCACCGGCGGAATAACCACCGACTTCCCCCGCCCCAGAGAGACCACGCCCTGGCGCACCAGCCGGTCATATTCAGCCACCAGGGCCGCGGAGAGCAAGCGGTCGTCGTGCACCGGGCGCGGCCCCTGCGGCGTAGACACGCGGGCCGTCGCCGGTACCCCCCAGGACAGGTGGCGGTCGAAGGCGCCGCCGGGCGGCACCTCGTACGTACAGTGACGGCACTGTTGCCAGAACCACCAGGCGTCGGAATAGGGCTTTGCCGGCTCCTGGGTCAGACCCGCGCCCCCCTCGGCCCAGTAACGGAAGCGGCCCGTTTCCACCAGGCTCAGAAAGCGGTTGCCCAGTCCCGCCTTGCTGCTCTGGCCAAACTTGAACGGCGTTACCCGCGCCGCGCCCAGGCTCGCCGCCAGCCAATCGACGACGCCTTCCCCCACGCCGGTGGCGTCGGCCACCACGTGCGCCACGCGCCACTGCTGCAGAAAGGCGCACAGCCGTTTGACCAGCGCCGGGCGGCCCGGCGCGTCCTGGAAGTGGCGCGAACCGTGGTCCACAAAAACATCTACGGCGCGGTAGGTGGGTCCCGGCGCTCTGCCCTGCCCATCCGGGTCGTCTTGTCCGGCCACAACTTCGAAGATGGTAGCCACCGTGTAGTCGCGCCCAGGGTTCTGCAATTGGGCCACGGGGTCCGTCGCCGCTTCATCCTGCCCGCCTACGTCCAGCGTAGCCACGTACAGCGCGCCGTCGGCCGGGGAGGCCCGGCGGGGGTGCTCGCCCTGCATCAGACGCCGGCGGCGCAGCGGGAACAGTCCGCCGTCGGCGTCGATGGGCTGCAGAAAGTACTCGCTGCGCACGATGGGATGGTCGCGACCCAGGCGGGCCACCTTGCGCTCCAGGAAACGGCCATAGTCTGGGTTGGCCGCCGTCACCTCATCCGGCGTGACCATGAACACGCGGCGCAGGCCATCCTGGGCCTGCAGTCGTTCCAGCGCCCGCTTCTTCTGCCACAGGGCGTCGCTGCGAAAGCGCACGGTGCCAATGTAGACTGCGGTGGCGTTGTTCGCCGCGCGCATGGGCTCGAAGACGGCCTCCAAGTGCGCCGCGTCGTTGTCCTGCAACTCGTCCACCACCAGCAACCAGTGCGCTGTTTCACCGCGGGCGTGGGCGCCGGGATGGCTGCTGAGAAAGATGACGCTGGCCTGGCCCAGCGTGCGACGCAGCGGGCGCGCGCCCTTGCGCCAGCGGCCCTTGTTCCAGCTGTTCTCCAGACGTTCCTCCAAGCGGCGCAGGCCGCGGCCCACGGCGTCGCCGATGGCGGCAAAAACGATGGCTCCGCCGCTGCGCTGGAACAGGTTGAGGAGGTAGACGAGCAGGTGGGCGATGGCCTCGTTCTTGCCCGACTGCCGGGGGAAAATCAACAGGAAATCGTGCCCCTGCTGCTTGCGCACGCTGTCCACGATGGCGCGCAACGGCGCCACCTGATACTTGTAGAGCGGCATGCGCAACACGTGTTCTGAGAACAGATCGATGCGCCGCAAGAGGCGCCGGGCAACGGCGGTGAGGTGGGACATGGGATGGGTGCGATGCTCAGCCGTTCAGGCCACGCCGGTGGCGCGCCGGCATGTGTGCAGTTAGCGGGTGAAGATCGTTTCCAGCACGAAGGTAAGCGCGGCGCCGACGATGGAGATCGTCAGCCAATCCACGCGCTTCTTCAAATCTTCGTAATCCCGGCGCAGTTCCTGGTAGTGGTGCAGGATGGCTTGCTCGAACGGCGTGGTTGGCTCCAGATTGAGGGGATCCGCCGCCGGCTTGCGCTGCGAACGTTGCCGGCGCGGGCCAATGCGCCGCGCAGCGCGGCGCAACCGTCTTTCTCCGTCAGCCTGCTCCTGGGTCTGCTTCATGATTGCCTCCAGAGGAATGGCGACAGGGAACGCTCGCCGTGCATAAAGGCCCCGTCGCCGCTAACAATACGCTTTAACGAATCAGCAGCGCCGCGCGCTACAGCTCCAGGCCCCACTCTGTCGCCAGCTCGTCCAGCGCGTGCCCGATGGCGCCGGCGATGCCGTCCGCCGCTTCGCCGCTCAGCGCGCGCTCATCGCGCAGCAGGTGGGCCACGACACGGCTGCCGTTGAACACCATGGAGGCCACGCGCGTCAGCTCGCGCACCGACAACTCATCTTCGTCTTGCAATACAGACAGCAACCGGCGCAGCACGACGCGACTCACGGCGATTTCATCAACCAGAGAGGAATCGCCGGTGGAGGCAACCAGATCGGATATTTCCTGAGTGGTTAATTGCCGTCCGTAGAAGCCGCTGCCGGCGTCGGAGCGCCGGGAGGATGAGGCACCGCCGGTCAGCCCGGCGTGCGCCGGGCAACGGGGCGGTTCGCTGCCCCGCACGGCCCAGGCGCGACAGGGCCGGCCAGCATTCGTTCTGGCAGTACACTTGCGCTTCATAGGTCAACAACCCCTCTGTCACTGAAATCATGATCAGGATACGCAATTCTCTTTGACACCCGCAGTGTAGCACATATGTTCTAATAGCGTCAACCGCGATTGTACTCTACTAAGCCCTGCTGCAGGCGAACTGTGAGATGTTGATGAGATGTCCATGATAAAGAGTTGGCCTGCGTCTGCTGATTAACGATAATAGGCGCGCTCACCACCCGGTGGGCTTTCTTGTGGATGGAACCCGTCCAATCAATTATGGATCAGGTCTGGGAGCCGCCCGCCAATTAATCAACTCGAAGGGGTCCTTGTTCAGATCCCTGTGATAAAGGTAGGGATGAATGGAGGGAACCATTCAAACTCAGACGCAGGGGAGCGCACAAGCGCGACAGGCAATTCATAGCCAGAATTTACAGCTACAGCTACTGGCGCAGCTGGCAGCCGATCTTCTGGCGGCGAAAGATCCGGACCAGCTTGTTAAGGATCTGTTTGAGCACCTGTCTCGCGAGTTTCAAATCGACGCCGGCTTTAATTACATGGTTGTGGAAGAGAACAAGGAACTGCAGCTCAAGGCCTACGCCGGCATTCCGGCGGCGGAAGCAGCGCGCATCCGGCAGTTGCGTTTTGGCCAGGCCATCTGCGGCCTGGTCGCCGCCAACGAAGAGCCAATCTATGTTCCCTACGTGCAAGAATCGACCCTGCCCAATGCGCAGCTTGTGCGAAAGCATGGCATACGGGCTTACGCCTGCGAGCCGCTGATTGCCGACGGCCGGTTGATCGGCACCATTTCTTTCGCCACCCGCCACCGCGATACTTTCCGCAACGACGAACTCTCTTTCTTCCACACGATTTCGCTCTACGTTTCGCTGGGCAAAGAACGGCTGCGCGCCGAAGAGGAACTGCGCACGGTGAACGAAACGCTGGAAGAGAAAGTAGAGGAACGGACGGCCCAGGTGCGCTATCTGGCGCAACAATTGGAGCAGGCCGAACAAGAAGAACGCGCCCGCCTGGCCCGCGACCTACACGACTCCGCGGGTCAGCTATTGACAGCGCTCGTGCTCAACCTGCAATTACTGGAGGACGATGTGGGCGACGAAAACGTCCGCGGCGCGGTTGCCGAAGCGCGCCAGCTGGCCACAGACGCCCACCGGGAAATTCGCACCGTCTCCCACGCTTTGCGTCCTCCGGCCCTGGAACTGGGAGATTTGCGTGGGGCGCTGAGCTCGTTGTGCCACGACTTTGGACAACAGACGGGTCTGCAGGTTCACTTTACCGGCGACGAGGCGCCTGATCTGGAC
>DATHSI010000215.1:0-3261 GCA_035464315.1 Candidatus Sulfomarinibacteraceae bacterium | reverse complement strand
GTGCACGATGGCGTTGCGCAACTGCCCGTACTCTTTGAGGTCGTTGCGATAGCGGCGCACTTCGCTCATCCGTTTGGCGGCGATGTCTACGAGGGCGGGGAAACTGCGGTGTTTTCCGCTCTTCAGCACGCGGCGCAGGTGGTTGTCGATGGCGTTGTAGGCGCGGACGAAACGGTCGGCGTTGGACATGGGGGTATTTTCCTGACTGTGTTGTATACGGATATTGTAGTGGGAATGGGGCAGAAGGCAACGGTGAAGAATCCTTGTTGTACTATCTCCACTATTAAAGTTTGGAGTCTAAAATTTTAATTGTGTATACTCCTATTAAATTCTGTTTACAATTCTTTTCATATAACAGGGTTGAGTTGAAAGATGGACATCGCCCAGTTTGGCAAACGCAAGACCGGTCGCCTGATCAAGATAGGAAACATACCAGGGGTCACGCATTGCTTCATCCCGGAGCCACTCCGAAAGTGAAACTTCCAGAAGCCTTATTGCCGCTTGTCCGTTCTGAGCGGGGTTCGTGGCGAAAGTAATCGGCCAGGCAAGTTTCGCAAGGTGCCAGTTTAGACAGGCCGTCCGGCTCGTTTCGTACCACCTCCGCCTAATGAATTGATTCCACTACTGGACGATCTAGAAAAGAAGATACACCAGCCTATTACTGCCGATCCGTTGGTTGACGCATTTATGCCACTATCAATGTGAGGCGATCCATCCCTTTTAGGATGGCAAAGGAAGCGTTGGGCGACTTTTGCTTGACATTATGATTGCCGAGGGGTGCGGGTTGTCGAACAGTTGGCTTTACATGAGCGCATACTTCGACGCACATCGAGATGAATACTTTGACCGCCTGTTTCGGATCAGTACAGAAGGAGACTGGGAAGGATGGGTTGCGTTTTGTCTACGAGGGGCGGTGGAACAGGCAGAAGACAAGGTCGTACGCTCGGAGGCGTTGCTTAATTTGCTCGCTAGATATAAGGAACAGGTGAATCAAATTGCCGGCAGCTATGGAAGTCATCGACTGTTCGCCATCGTTGAAGAGCTCTTCGGTGTACCAGTTTTGGACATACCGACGACCGCGAAGCGGTTTGATGTTAGATATCCAACGGCGCGTAAGGATATTGAGAAATTAAGAAGTGTGGGAATAATTGCAGAGCTGGAAGGAACGCATCCCAAGGCGTTCTTTAGTGAGGATATTGTCAGCCTTATTTACGATGGGATGTAGTTGAGTAAATCCTGGCTGAGAAGCGAATTTTCACCCATCACTCCCCATACAACCCCTCATCCCCCACCGCCCCATACGTGTCCGGTCGCCGTTGTTGCAGGAGCCAGCCGGCGCGGGCGCGGGTGGGGTCGAAGGTGGTGGGGTTGATCTGGGCCAGGGCCAGACCCTCTTCGCCGGGCGGGGTTTCGGCGACGACCACGCCGCTGGGGTCGATGACGCGGCTGCGCCCGGTGTAGACGTGGTCGCCGCGGTCGGAGGGGCCGACCTGGTTGGCCTGGAGCAGCCAGCGGCAGTTTTCGGCGGCGCGGGCGCGCCCGAAGAAGTCGTAGCGGTCGTCGGAGGCGGGGTCCAGCTCGGCCCAGGCGTTGGGCACTGCCAGCACCTCCGCGCCGCGCAGGGTCAGCTCGCGCGCTGCTTCGGGGAAGCACTGGTCGTAGCAGATGAAGAGGCCCAGGCGGGCCAGGGGCGTGTCGAAGACGGGCCAGCGGCTGCCGGCGCGGTAGGCCAGCGTTTCCTCGCTGGGTTGGTGCACCTTACGGTAGACGCCGGCCACGCCAGCGGGCCCGATGAGGGCGGCGCTGTTGTGCAGGACGGGCACGGCGGGCGGTCCGGCGCGCTCCATCATGCCCATCACGACGTACAGGACATGCTCAGCGGCCCAGGCGGCGACGGCGGCGGTGCTGGGGCCGGGGATGGGCTCTGCGTTGCGCCAGTGGTAGGCGGCTTCGTCGGGGTCGAAGTGCGGCTCGACGTGGAAGAGGAAGCCCTGCAGCGCCGCTTCGGGAAAGACCACCAGGCGCGCGCCAGCGGCAGCCGCTTGCTCGATGAAGCGGCGGATAGCTTCCAGGTTGCACGCTTTGTCGTGAACCACGCGCATGGCCACGGCGGCGGCTGTGAATGTGTCGGGCATCAGATCCTCAGCTCTTGTCGACAGAGAGATCGGATGTCTTGGCGCGCGACTTCCACTATCGTGATTTCCCAGGAGACATCCGATTTCTGGTGGTAGACCGATCTCCACCCCCATTATACCGCTAACTCACTTCTAACAATCAACCAACATCACTCTGACATTTTGTGAATAAATTATTAGCAGCGATAGTGACAAGAAACCTCCGGGAGGTTCTCAACCTCCCGGAGGTTGGATCGACAAGTAGCAGAGCAAGTTAAGCATAGGAAACGATAACCATGAATTTAAATAAATTTACTCAGAAGGCGCAGGAGGCGGTGCTGGCGGCGCAGAATCTGGCCGAGGAGAATAACCATAGCCAGATTGAGGCGGTGCACCTGCTGGCGGCGTTGCTGCGCCAGAGCGAAGGGGTTGTGCCCCAGATTGTGAATCGAATTGGCGCGAACCGCTCGGCGTTGAGCGAGCGCGTGCAGCAGGCGCTGGACCAGTTGCCGCGCGCGGTGGGCGCGGCGGCGCAGGTTGGCCTCTCGCGGGAGCTGGCCAACATTGTGCGCCAGGCGGAGCGCGAGGCCAACCAGATGCGCGACGAGTACGTGAGCACGGAGCACCTGTTCCTGGCGCTGGTGGATGCGGCGAGTGACATCCGCGCCTTGCAGTTCCTGGGTGAGCTGGGCATCGAGCGCGACGACGTGCTGACGGCGCTGACCAGCATCCGCGGCTCGCAGCGGGTGACCAGCCAGACCCCGGAAGCGACCTATGAGTCGCTGCAGAAGTACGGGAGGGATCTGACGCAGCTGGCGCGCCTGGGCAAGCTGGACCCCGTGATTGGGCGCGATGAGGAAATCCGCCGCGTGATCCAGGTGCTGAGCCGCCGCACCAAGAACAACCCGGTGCTCACCGGCGAGGCCGGCGTGGGCAAGACGGCCATCGTGGAAGGGCTGGCCCAGCGCATCGTGGCGGGCGACGTCCCCACCACGCTGGCCGACAAGAAGCTCATCGCCCTGGACATCTCCGCGATGCTGGCCGGCGCCAAGTTCCGGGGCGAATTCGAGGAGCGCATGAAGGCGGTCCTCAAGGAGATCACCGAGTCCGAGGGTCGCTACGTCGTCTTCATCGACGAGCTCCACAC
>DATHSI010000214.1:0-15501 GCA_035464315.1 Candidatus Sulfomarinibacteraceae bacterium | reverse complement strand
GAGCTAACGCTGACACTTGAAACCTGCCAACCTGCAACCACCCGGAGGTAAACATTGACTACCATCACCCTGCCCGGCCTGATCGACGTGCACACCCATTTACGGGTGCCGGGCGGCGAGCATAAAGAGGATTTCGCCAGCGGTACGGCGGCGGCGCTGGCCGGAGGCGTGACGATGGTGCTGGCCATGCCCAACACCAGCCCGCCGCTGGCAACGCCGCCGGTGTTGAAGGAAGCGCGGCAGCGGGCGAGGCGCAACGCGCGCTGTGACGTGGGCCTCTTTGCCGGAGCCAGCCCCGTCCACGTCGACGCCCTGCCGCATCTCGCAGCGGACGCCGTGGGCCTCAAGATTTACCTCAACGATACCTTCGGCCCGCTGCGCGTGGACGACATCGCCACCCTCTTCGCCTGTTTTCGCCAATGGCCGCGCGAGAAGCCGATTGCCATGCACGCCGAGCAGCAGAGCGTGGCTGTGGGCATCGGGCTCGCCGCCAGCTACGACCGCCCCGTGCACTTTTGCCATATCAGCCGCCGCGCTGAAATCGAACTGATTGCGGAAGCGAAAAGCCGCGGGCTGCCCGTGACCTGTGAGGTGACGCCGCACCACCTCTTTTTGAGTTGCGCCGACGCCGAGCGCCTGGGTCCCCTGGGCGATATGCGCCCTGTGTTGGGTACAGAAGAAGACGTCGCCGCGCTGTGGGATCATATCAACGACACGGTGGACTGCATTGCCACGGACCACGCTCCGCACACCCTGGAGGAGAAGCACGGTGCGCAGCCGCCGCCGGGCGTGCCTGGTCTGGAAACATCGTTGCCGCTGATGCTTACGGCCGTGGCCGAGGGGCGCCTGACCCAGGAGCGGCTGGAGGCGCTGATGGCGCACAATCCCCGACGCATTTTCGGCCTGCCAGAGCAGCCGGACACGCGGGTGGAAGTAGATGTGAGCCGGTCGGTGACCATCAGCAACGACCACATGCATAGCAAATGTGGTTGGACGCCGTTTGCAGGCATGACCGTCGCCGGGCGCGTGCAACGCGTCATCGTGCGCGGCGAGACTGTGTATAAGGATGGCGAGGTGCTGGCTGCGCCCGGCAGCGGGCACCTTTTACCCTGATTGATTTTGACGAGACCCAGTGACAGACCGTTAAGTACAGGAGAAATAAGCAAGATGGACCAGACGACACTTGAACCTCTGTTCGACCTGGAGAAGTTGACCGGCGACAATGGCTGGAAAAGCAACGGCTTGAGAGGGATGGATATCCTCTCCGTCGAGCAATTCACGCCCGATACCCTGGAGTATATCTTCGCCCGCGCCCGCGAGATGCGCGAGATGGTGGAGCGTGTGGGCTCGGCCGACTTGCTCAAAGGCAGCGTGCTCACCTGTCTCTTTTACGAGCCCAGCACGCGCACCAGCTCCTCCTTCATTGCCGCCATCGAGCGCCTGGGGGGCAGTGTGATTCCCATCACTCAAGGTGTGCAGTTTAGTTCGGTGAGTAAGGGCGAGACGCTGGCCGATACGGTGCGCACGTTGGAGCAGTACTCGGACGTCATCGTCCTGCGCCATCCAGAGATCGGCTCTGCGCGCGCCGCCGCCGATTACGCCGGCGTGCCCGTGATTAACGCCGGCGACGGGGCCGGCGAGCATCCCACCCAGGCTCTGCTGGATCTGTTTACCATCCGTGAGGAGTTGGGCAAGTTGGACGGCCTGAAGGTGGCCATGGTCGGCGACCTGCGTTACGGGCGCACCGTGCACTCCCTGACCAAGCTGTTGTTACATTATGATGTGAGCCTGCGCTTCGTCTCCCCCGAAATTCTGCGGCTGCCCCTGACGGTGATGAATCAGGTGATTGACGCGGGCATCGACGTGCGCGAGACGCACGACGTGGCCGACGTCATCGAAAACGCCGATGTGCTTTACGTCACCCGCGTGCAAAAAGAGCGCTTCAGCGACCTGGCGCAGTATGAGGCGGTTAAGGAATATTACGTGATTACGCCGGAGCTGATGGAAAAGGCGAAAGAGAAGATGGTGGTCATGCATCCGCTGCCACGCGTGGGCGAGATCCATTATAGTGTGGACAAGGATCCGCGCGCGGCGTACTTCCGCCAGGTTCAAAACGGCATGTACGTGCGCATGGCTCTGCTGGCTGCCGTGTTGGGCCGGGCATAAACCGATAGCATTAGTTGGGGGTCCGGCGCCTGCCTCGGCAGGGCGTCGGGCAGGAGGCGTCCGATGATTGGAGAAGAGTGGCCCATCGTGGCCGACCTCTTGGGCCTTGGCGCAGACAACGTGGCGCTGTGGCAGATGGCTATACGCGCCGTCATCGTCTACCTGGCAGCTATTGTGCTGGTGCGCGTGGGCGAAAAGCGGTTCCTTGGCAAATACGCGGCGCTGGACGTCATACTGGGCTTCATGCTCGGTTCCGTCCTCAGCCGCGCCATTACCGCCAGCGCGCCCTTTTTCGAGACAATTCTCGGCGGCGCGCTGTCCCTGGTGCTCATCCATTGGCTGTTCGCCGTGCTCAGTTTCCACTCCGATCGCTTCGGTGATCTGGTCAAGGGCACCGACCGCGTCCTGGTGCGCGACGGAGACATTTTGTGGGACAAGATGCAGACCAGCCACATCAGCGAGCAAGATCTGCTTTCTGCTGTGCGCACCAACGCCCAAATCGCCAACGTGGAGCAGGTGAAAGAAGCGCGCCTGGAACGCAGTGGCGACATCAGCGTCATTGAGCGCGAGGAAGAACCGCGCGTGGTGGAAATTGACGTGCAGGACGGCGTGCAGGTCGTGCGGCTGCAGATAGGTTGAGTCTCGCGCCTACTCCGCCTCCAGCGTTACCTCCACGCTGGCCAGGTGCACGTGGCCGCCAAAGGCGGGGCTGGGATCGCGCACCAGGACTCGCGCCGGCGTCGTCTCCTCAATCGAGTAGGACAGCTCTGCGCTGAACTCGCCCGGCTGGCCCAGGTCCGGCGCGTCGACGATGATCGGTTGCGAGTCAATCACTTCGCCTTCAGCATCCAGCAGCTCCACAATCAGCGTCTGCTCGAAGCTGGCCAGGCCACGACCGCTCACCGTCACCACGCCTCCGCTGATGGTGTCGGCCATAGCCGGTTCATCGATCACAATGCGCTCGGGGTGTGGCGTCACGGGCACGATCTCCTCCTCGCCGGACGGCGCCAGGGTTACGCCCATCGAAGCGAGGTGTGTGATGCCGCCGTCGCGGGCGCTGGTGGCATAGACCTGGATAAACGCCTGCTGTTCCTCCTCTATTTCAAAGGGCAACTCAAATTCAAATGGCCCGCGCTGGCCCAGCTCTGCGTCGATGATCGTGGGCGCCAGCGTCAGTTCCTGTCCTTCCAGGTCCACAATGCGCGCCACGAGGTTCTGCTCGAAGGTGGGGTCGGCCTCACCCGTGATTCGCAGAGGGCTGGTGACCCGCGAGCCGGGGCCCGGCTCCAGGATGAGGATGGCTTCTTCTTCCGTGATCAACGCTTCCTCCGCCGCCTGCTGTTCGGGGGCCAGCGTCGGCGCGGCCTCTGTTGGGGGGCTGGTCGCTGTGGCTGTGGGCTGCTCCGGTGTGTCCGTCGCCGCCGGTGGCGTGTTTGTGGCCTCTTCCTCGATCTGTGGCGTGGGCGAGGGGAGTTGTTCTGTTGGCTCTGGCTCGGCCACCGCCGGTTCTGTCGCGGCCGGCGGTGGCGCTTCGCCGGGGCTACAGGCAACCAGCAACGTCATAATCAGCAGAAACAGGGCGATGAGGCGTAGATGCATGCTCAAATTCCTCCACAAAATGCTGTACAGTCAGTGATTCCTGGCGCCATTATGCCAGAATCCCATGGTCGCACCACGCCTATGCACATTGTCTAATGTGAGTCGCATGTATTTTTGGCAATTTGTGGTATTGACTGCGCGGGGCATTTGCCTTATGCTGGTATCAGTGCGCCGGAGGAGTGATTTTTTCGTCCGGATGCCACAGGAAAATAATCATTTTGAGGCCGGGACGCCTCCCACCGCGACAGCGTTGTCGCGTGTGAGGAGGCGTTTTTTTGTTTTGGGCCCGGCAGTTTCCCCGGATGGAATAATACATCTTACGGGAGAAGGAGGTTTCTATGGGAGACAAAGTGCGTGAGAAGAAGGCCACCCGCGTGGCCAGCAACGGCGATGGGGCGACGCCGGAGGCTCTGTCCACGCCCAAGGAAGTCCTGGCCTACGCCAGAGAGACCAGCCTGCAGATTGTGGATCTGAAGTTCGTCGATTTCCTGGGCCTATGGCGCCACGTCAGCGTGCCCCTCAGCGCGCTGAACGAAGGGAGCTTCGAGGAGGGCATCGGCTACGACGGCTCGTCTATCGTCGGCTTCCAGCACATTCAGGAAAGCGACCTGATTCTGTTACCCGACGCCGCCAGCGCCGTGCGCGATCCGATCCTGCAGGCCCCTACGCTCAGCCTCATCTGTAACGTCTACGATCCGGTGAGCCACACGCCCTACTCGCGCGATGCGCGGCGCGTGGCGCAGGCTGCGGAGCGCTATCTGAATGAAACGGGCATCGCCGACACCAGTTACTGGGGTCCGGAGGCCGAATTCTTCCTGTTTGACGACGTGCGCTTCGACAGCACGCCGCAGGCGGCCTACTACTTCCTGGATTCCGAGGCGTCGATGTGGAACATGGGGCGCAACGGCAGCCGGTCCAATCTGGGGCACCGCGCGCGCCACAAAGAACATTACTTCCAGGCGCCGCCGGTGGACACAGGGCAGGACCTGCGCTCGGAGATGACGCGCCTGCTGCACGAGGCCGGGCTGGAAGTGGAAATGCACCACAGCGAGGTGGGCGGCAGCCAGCACGAGATCGACCTGCGCTATAACACGCTGACCAATATGGGCGACTGGCAGATGTGGTACAAGTATATTATCAAGAACGTCGCCCGGCAGTACGGCTACTCGGCGACCTTTATGCCCAAGCCGATTTTCGGCGACAACGGTTCGGGCATGCACGTACATAACAGCCTCTGGAAAGAGGGGGAAGCGCTCTTCTATGATGCCGACGGTTACGCCGCGCTGTCGGAAACGGCCCTCTACTACATTGGGGGCATTCTGCACCACTCGCCCGCGCTGCTGGCCCTCTGTGCGCCGACGACTAACTCCTACCGGCGCCTGACGCCCGGCTTCGAAGCGCCGGTCAACCTTGTCTACTCCCAGCGCAACCGTTCTGCCGGTATTCGCATCCCGCGTTACTCGGACAGCCCCGGCGCCAAGCGCATCGAATACCGCTGCCCCGATCCCACGGCCAATCCCTACCTGGCCTTCGCCGCCATGCTCATGGCGGGCATCGACGGCATCCAGAAGCGCATCGATCCCGGCGACCCTGCGGACTACGATCTGTACGAGCTACCGCCGGCGGAAGCGGCCAAAATCGATCAGGTGCCCGCATCGCTGAACGAGGCGCTGGACGCGTTGGAGGCGGACCACGAGTTCTTGCTTAAGGGCGACGTGTTCACCACGGATCTGATCGAAAGCTGGATCCGCATCAAGCGGGAACGTGAAGTCGATCCCCTGCGCCTGCGCCCGCATCCTTACGAGTTCTACCTGTATTACGACGCGTAGGGTTGCCGGGTACAAAACGCTCTGCTTTTTCATTTTCTTCCTCTCTCGCAGCGACACAGCCGCGTCCCCTCCGGCGCGGCTGTGTCCCTTTCTGTGCTGCCGATGCTGCTTCTTCGGGCGGCAACATCCCGCAACTCTGACTATAATAGGGGCATGACCATTAACGACTCACGACAAAACGCTGGCGCCCCTGAACAGGTCTCGCCTCGGGCCGAGCAAGACCCGTGTCATCCTGAGCAGCGCGAAGGATCTCCCCGCCGCGTCATGCTCCTCATGAAGTCCAGCACCTACCGCGCCGCGGACTTCATGGAAGCCGCCGGGCAACTGGACATCGAGGTAATCCGCGTTGTAGATACGCCAGAACCGCTGGCCCAGACCGGGCCGGATCTGCTGGCAATTCCCTTTGCGGACAGCGACGCGGCCGTCAGAGCTATCGTGCAATTCACGGAAGAACGGCCGGTGGTCGCTATCCTGTCCGTGGATGACAGCGGCGCGATGCTCGCCGCCCGCGCCAGCCAGGCACTGTCCCTGCCGCATAATGACCCCCAGGCGGCGGAAGCCGCGCGCGACAAGCACCGCATGCGCACGCTGATGGCTCAGCGCGGGGTGCCGGTGCCCGGTTTCCAGCGATTCACCACGGCGGACGATCCACAGGAGGTGGCGCAACAGGTGTCGTATCCCTGCGTCGTCAAACCGCTGCGCCTCTCCGGCAGCCGCGGCGTGATCCGCGCTGATGACGAGGCGCAACTCATCCATGCCGTGCAGCGTCTGGCAAAGATATTGCAGGAGACCGAGGCCGGGGACGGTCCAAAGCCATTCTTAGTCGAAGATTATCTGCCGGGAGATGAAGCGGCGCTGGAAGGGCTTCTGGACGATGGCGACTTACACGTGCTGGCCCTTTTCGACAAGCCCGACCCTCTCGAAGGCCCCTTCTTTGAAGAAACGATTTACGTCACCCCTTCGCGCCTACCGCCGCGCGTTCAGGCGGAGATAGCGGAGCACACGGCGCACGCGGCGCGCGCCCTGGGCCTGCAACGAGGCCCGGTGCACGCTGAATTGCGCATCAACGAGCGCGGACCGTGGTTGCTGGAAATTGCCGGTCGCTCCATCGGCGGTCTTTGCTCCCGCGTGCTGCGCTTCGGCGTCGATACCTCCCTGGAGAGCCTTATTTTGCGCCAGGCGGTGGGTATGAGTGTGGCGCATGCGCACCGCGAAGCGACCCCGCGCGGGGTGATGATGATTCCTATTCCCCGGGGCGGTCTGCTACGCGGCTATGACGGGGTGGAAGACGCACGCGCCGTCGCTGGCGTTACCGGTGTGGAGATCACCGCTCCCCTCAATCACACGCTCAGCCCCCTGCCCGAAGGCGACAGTTATCTCGGGTTCATCTTCGCCCGCGGCGCAACCCCTGCCGCCGTGGAAGCTGCGCTGCGCGAAGCGCATGCAAAAGTGCGCTTCCACATCGACCCCGTCATTCCTTTGCGCGTCGGCGGCCCCCCCGCCTGAAGCGACCGCCTACTTCTTGCGCGGCGCGCCGGCGGCGGTTGACGGATCCATGTCCACCTGCTGACCGCCCTCGCCGAAGAAGAACTCCTCCATCTGTTCCATGAGGAACTCCTGCGCGCGTGGATCGGCCATGTTCAGACCGTAGTGGTTAATCAGGATCGTGGATTGTTGCTGCCACATGCTCCAGGCTAGCTTAGAGACGTTGTTGTAGATTCGCTCCCCCATCTCTCCTGGAAACGGCGGGCGCTCCAACGCCGGCAGTTCCTGCCCAAACCGGGCACACTCAACCAGCGTAATCGTCTTTTCAAATCGCGCCATAATAGACCTCTGTTCGCGTTGCACGCCGTTGCATGTAGGCGCACATTGGTTGTCAACTCCTCCCCGGTATAATAGATGGAGTCGCAGATGGCGTCAAAAGGCTGCTTCATAAGATAGATGCGAATCATTTACGTTGGCATGACCGGTCCTCTCTCCCTGGCTCCCCTTGTGGCGTTGCTGGACGCCGGCTGCCCGATTGCCGCCGTTGTCACGCCAGGGCCTATGGGCATGACAGACATGCGCCAGCTCCAGCCGCCTCCACCCGTGTCCCAACTACCGGTAGCCACGGCTTATATGGAGCGCAACATCATCCACCTGGCCTGGGAACAAGACATTCCCGTGTTTGAGAGCGGCGCCCCCGGCGCCCCGGCCTTACAGCAGGCGTGGCGCCGGCTGCAGCCCGATGTCGTCTTCGTCTCCTGCTTTCCTCACCGCATTCCTGCTGCGTTGCTCGCCCTGCCGCGCCACGGTTTCCTCAACCTGCATCCATCGCTGCTGCCCGCCTACCGCGGCCCTTTTCCTCTTTTCTGGCAGTTGCGCGATGGGCTGACCGAGGGGGGCGTCACGGTGCACGTCATGAGCGAGGCGCTGGACGTCGGGGATATTGTGCTTCAGGAATCGTTGGTCTGGCCCGATGGCCTTTCTGGCGCGGAACGGGAACGGTTAGCCGGAGAGCGAGGCGGCGCGCTCTTTGTAGAGGTGGTGCGACAGTTGGAGGCCGGCGCATTGCCCCGCCGGCCCCAGCCGCAGGGCGGTAGTTACCAGCCCGCGCCCGGCGCTGCAGATTTCGAGTTGGACCTTGCCTGGAGCGCTCGTCGCGCTTTCAACTTCATGAGGGGGACCGCGCACTGGGGCTTGCCCTACGCGCTCACTGTCGCCGGCCGAACGCTGCAACTGCGCCGGGCCATCGACTATGACGTACAGCAGAGGCTGCCAGCGCCGCTGGTTGAAGCGCCGTCCCACGTCCTGATCCAGTTTGCTCAGGGCGTTCTGCGAGCCACGCCGGCTGCCTGAACTAACTCAATTGTGCTCTCCGCCTGTGCCGGGTTGCTACGCCGGTCAGGCGACGGCGATTACCTTCTCCAACTTGGGGAAGAACGGACGTACCGTGCCCTCGATCCAGCCGTGAAGCGTGGCTGGTGCAAGGCTGCACCCGCGGCAGGCGCCAGTCATGCGTACGCGTAACGTGCGTCCATCGAAGTCCACAAGCTCCAGTCCGCCCCCGTGGAAATACTCGATATATGCGCCCAGGGTATCAATGAGCAGGCTCATCCGCTCATCATCGTTGGCATCCGGGGAGATGCCATTGAACTCAGGAGAACTGCGGCCATACAGGCTGTTCATAATTCCTCCTAGAAAGCTGACAGGACAGAGCCGGCCAGTATGAAAAGCAGTGGCTGTGCAGGCCGCCTGGATAAAGCGCCGGCTCTGTCCTGAATCCCTGCCAGCATACCGGGAACGAAGGGATGGAGGCAGTGGCAGAAGTCACCTGATAATCATGTCACTTGTCACGTTATCCTGTGCGTCTGGCTCCCGGGACCTGGAAGAAGCCGGGTGCGTGCGAAAAATGCGCGCCAAAAAAGTGAGGTGGCCGGTTTCGCGGGCGCGATCCGTACCACCTCAGGGCGGGGAGCAACCGTAGTGTAGCAGGTAGCGGTGGCCTGTCAACGGCTGTCTCACGCTGAATTAACGTACAGAGAGGGGGTGAGCAGAGCGGATGGTACGCATATACGGTCCCAGCCAGCAAAATTTTGGCCCGCGGCAGCCAGCGGTTACAATGTGTAACCATGACCTATCTTGACAAATTGAAGGCGGCGCAAGAAAAGAATAACTCCTGGCTGTGTGTCGGGCTGGATCCCAACCCGGCGCGCCTGCCCCTGCCGGCGATGCAGTGGGACGAGCCGGTGTTGCCCTTTAACAAGGCCATCATCAACGCCACCGTCGATCTCGTCTGCGCCTACAAGCCCAATCTCGGATTCTATCTACAGTGGGGCGCGGCGGGCGTCATCGCTTTGGAGCGCACCATCGCCTACATCCCCGACGACATCCCCGTCATCCTCGACTGTAAGACGGGCGACATCGGGCACACCCAGGCTGCCTGGGGCGCGGGGCTCTTCGACGTCTGGCGCGTGGACGCCGTCACGGTCAATCCCTTCGTGGGTGCGGATGCGGTGTTGCCCATGGTGGGCCAGCGGCCCGACAAAGCCGTCTATGTCCTGGCCCGCACCTCGAACGCCAGCGCCACCGACTTTCAGGGTGACCTGGGGCGCAAGGAGGGCCTGTCCGCTGCTGTGTTGGGCCGAAAGTGGGCAGTAGAGGGCACGGTGGGATACGTCGTAGGCGCGACCTATCCCGAGGAACTGGCTGTGGCCCGCCGCCTGGCGCCGGCTGCGCCGTTCCTCATCCCCGGCATTGGGGCCCAGGGCGGCGATCTGCCCGCCGCCGTGCGCCATGGGCCGGACGCCATCGCCGGACCCGTGATCAGCGCCAGCCGTTCCGTTCTTTACGCCTCCGCCGGCGCCGACTTCGTAGAAGCGGCCCGCGCCGCTGCCGGCGAGTTGCGCAAGAGGATTAATGTGGCGCGCGACAACTAGCCGGCCAAACCCCTTGACCTTCCCCCAGGGGCAGGCTTTATACTATTCTCCACAAACTGAAACCAGCAACCTGCAACCTCAAAACCTGCAACCTGAAACCCGGAGTAACACCATGACCGACTCGCTCTACATTGGTGAGATAGCCGACCTGTTCGGTATCAGCACAAAAACCTTGCGCCATTACGAGAAGCTGGGATTGTTGCAGCCGCGCCGGGCGGAGAACGATTATCGCCTCTACGGGCCGGACGATGTGCGGCAGCTGCAGCGCATCCGGCAATTGCAGTCGCTGGGCCTGTCGCTGCAAGAAATCAGGCGCATGCTGGATAGCCAGGATGACGAGGAACTGTGGGACAGGGTGTTGCGACGGTTGCACAGAGAGGTGGAGGAGGAAATTGCCGCCCTCAACACGCGTCTCGACCACCTGGAGGATCTGCTGGCACAGGAGAAACCGCCGGCGGTAGAGGATCCGGCGCACGTTCCCGAAAGAGTCAACGAATACCTGGAACAGCACCTGCCGCAGGCGTCGCTGGCGCGCTGGCGGCAGGAAAGGGCCATGTATGCTTTGCTCAGCCGCCTGCTGCATGGCTCGGGCCGGGCTTCCTTCCCCGGCCCCAACAACGGCTTTCGCACTGTGTTAACCGGTGCTTCGAATCCTGGTCAGTGGAATTACAGTACGAGACCCGAGGCGTATGAAACCTACTACACCGGCGTGCGCAATGTGCTGGGCGCGTTGCAGGCTGCCGCGTCTGAAGAGGAGGATGGTTCATGAGGCCACAGTTTACTCTGCCAGTTCCGCGCATCGTGGAGACGAGCGGGCACCGCGAGCGCGTCTACGATCTCTTTTCTCTCCTGCTCAAAGAGCGCATCGTCTTCCTGGGCAGCGAAATCAACGACCAGGTAGCCAACCTGACCGTAGCCCAACTACTCTATCTGGAGCGGGAGGATTCGCAGAAAGAAATCCAGATGTTCATCCACTCCCCTGGTGGGCAGGCCTACGCTGGCATGGGCATCTACGACACGATGCAGCAGCTCAGCGCGCCGATCAGGACGGTGGCGGTGGGCCTCACGGCCAGCTTCGGCACTATATTGCTGGCGGCAGGCAGCGCAGGGCGGCGTTACGCGCTGGCCAACGCCACGATCCACATGCACCAGCCGCTGGGTGGGGCGCAGGGGCAGGCCAGCGACATTCAAATTCAGGCGGAGGAGATATTGCGGCTGAGGCGGCTCGCGGTAGACATATTGGCGCGGCATACCGGCCGGGCGCCGGAGCAAGTTGTCGAAGACATCGAACGCGACGTATATATGTCCCCGCAAGAAGCAGTGGAGTACGGGCTGGTGGATGGCGTGTTGCACAATGAAGAATAAACGCTCGCACCAGCACACTTAATCTTCATTTCTATATCCTCTTTGCTGTGTGTATAATAGCTACGGATTCCTTGTCTGTATAGGTGAAAGGGGGCAAGAGTAGCGTGAAACTCACAGCTGGAGAACGGTTGTCGTGAGTGACGGAGAGGGCCGCGTGGACCGTCTTCGCCAATCCCACCTGCAACTGGAGACATTGGTCAGAAATATCAGTGATGGCATCACGGTGCAAGAACCGGATGGCAGCCTGATTTATGCCAATGAGGCTGCCGCGAAGATGATCGGCTTTGATTCCGTGGCAGAGGTGCTCAGTACGCCGGTGGATGAGATCATGACTCGCTTCGAGTTGCTGGATGAGGATGGCTCTCCCTTTCCGGTCGAAAATCTGCCGGGTCGCAGAGTTTTGCGGGGGGAGGAAGCTGCGAAGACGATGGTTCGTTTCCGCCGGCTGGACACGGGTGAGGAGCGTTGGTCGTTGGTGGATGCTCGCCCCGTTTACGATGAACAGGGGAATCTGCGCCAGGCGATCAACATTTTCCAGGATGTTACAGAGCAAAAACAGGCTTTGCAGGCGGAGCGGGCGGCCCGCGCGCGGGCGGAGGAGGCCCAGCAGCGCCTGGAATTTCTGGCGCGAGCCAGCGCCATTTTGGGGCGCTCATTGGAGTATGATACGACGTTGCGGCGCGTGGCGCGCCTGGCGGTGCCCTGGGTGGCCGATTGGTGCGCGGTTGATCTGCTTGAGGAGGATGGCTCGCTGAACCGGGTGGCAGTTACGCACGTCGATCCCCAGAAAGTGGAACTGGCCTATGAGCTCTCGCGGCGCTATCCGTCCGACCCTGATGCTAACACGGGGGTGTGGAAGGTGCTGCGCACGGGGGATACAGAATTGTATGCCAGAATTACAGATGATCTGTTGGTGCGCTCGGCGCGCGATGAGGAACATCTGTCGATTTTGCGCCAGTTGCAGCTGCGTTCCATTATCGTGACGCCTTTGCAAGGGCGGCAGAGGATATTCGGCGCGCTGACACTGGCGTCTGCGGAATCAGGGCGGTTATTTGACGAGCAGGATGTGACTCTGGCCGAGGAGCTGGCGCGGCGGGCGGGTATGGCGGTGGATAATGCGCGCCTTTTTCATGAAGCCACGCGGCTCAACGAGCAGTTGGAAAGGCGCGTGGCGCGCCGCACGGAGGAACTTCAGCAGAAAATTGAAGAGCACCAACTGGCCGAGAAGCGGTTTCGCAGCCTATTAGAGTCTGCGCCCGATGGGATGGTCATCGTGGATGAAGCAGGCCAGATTGTGCTGGTCAATTCGCAGGCGGAAAAGCTCTTTGGTTACTCACGTGAGGAGTTGCTGGGCCAATCGGTGGAACTATTGATGCCCGAAGGGTTGCAGGAGCGACACCGGCAGCACCGGACGCATTATCATCAGGAGCCGCGTGCGCGGCCGATGGGGCGCGATCTCGATCTGGTGGGCCTACGCAAAGATGGCTCGACAGTCCACGTGGAGATCAGCCTCAGTCCGTTGGAAACAGCACAGGGCTTGCTGATTATCACCGCCGTGCGCGACGTGAGCGAGCGCCGCGAGGCAGAGCAGCGTTTACGGGCAAGCCAGAAAGAGCTGGCGGAGGCGCAACGCATTGCGCGACTGGGCAGCTGGCGTTGGGATGTGACAAGCAACAAGGTCACCTGGTCCGAGGAAATGTACCGCATCTACGGGCTCGCGCCGGACGCGTTCGATGGCACCTATGAGGCCTTTCTGGACCGCATCCATCCCGAAGACCGCGAGTATGTGGACAGCGTTGTGCGCACGGCGTTTGAAACGCACCAGCCTTTCACTTATTACGAGCGCATCCTCTGGCCGGACGGTACGGTGCGCATCCTGCACAGCCACGGCCGGGTTGAGACTGATAGCGAGGGCAACCCCCTTTATCTGGTTGGAACGTGCCAGGATGTGACGGAGTTGAAGCAGACAGAGCAGGCGTTGCGTCAGAGTGAAGCGCTTTACCGCTCGATTGCTCACAACATTCCCAACGGCGCGGTGTTTGTCGTCGACCAGAAGCTGCGCTACCGGCTGGCCGAAGGGCCTGTGCTGCCGGCAATCGGTTTTGGGAGCAGCGCGGTGGAAGGCAAAACGATCTGGGACGTACTGCCGGCGGAGGCGGCAGAAAGCCGCGCGGGCTGGTACCGGCAGGCGCACGCCGGCCGCTCGGTCTCTCGCGAGGTGGTCTACCAGAGCCGCACCTACCTGCTGCAGATTGCGCCCCTCACAGACGATCAGGGAGACATTTACGCGGCGCTTTCGCTGTGGCAGGATATCACGGAACGCAAGGAGGCGGAGGAAACGATGCGCGCGCTGCTGCGGCTGAGCAGCAAACTGAGCGCTACGCTGGATCTGGATGTTTTGCTGAATATGCTCATTGAGGAAGCGCTCGTTCTGACGCGGGCCGAAAGTGGTTTTGCCGGGCTGGTTACGCCTGAGGGTGTGGTGACGCACACCTACTATCATCAGGGAATAGCGGTGGCTATCGACGAATTGTGGCCGCCCGGGCGAGGCGTGCCGGGCTGGACTATTGGCAGCAAGGCGCCTTATCAGACGAATAACGTGGCAGAAGATGAACTGGTTGACGCTGACTTTTGCGCCCGCTTCGGCGTCAGAACGCTTCTAAGCGCGCCTGTGCTGGATAATAATGGTGAGTTACTGGCGGTTTTCGAGGTGCACAACAAGGCGGATGGCGGCGGATTTGCGGCGGACGATCAGGAGAAGCTCGTGGGCGTGGCTCAGATTGCTGCAATAGCTATCCAGAACGCTCAATCGTATGAACGGATGCGCGACCTGAGCCGCGAGATCGTCAATGCTCAGGAAGAGGAGCGCCGCCGCCTGTCTCGCGAATTGCACGATTCGGCCGGGCAGCTTTTGACCGCATTGCAGATTAACCTGGCGATGCTTGCAGGGCAGGTGAGCGAAGAGAGTGCGCTGGGCGAGCAGTTGTATGAGGCAGCAGAGATGGCGGAAAAGGCGCACCAGGAGATACGTGCGGCATCCCACGCCCTGCGCCCTCCGGCGTTGGAGATGGTGGGTCTGGACGCCACGCTGCAGACGCTGTGCCGTGATTTTTCCAGGCAGGCGGGCTTACAGATCGAGTATGCGGGCGTGGATGTGCCCTCGATTCCGGATCAGATCAGCATCAGTTTTTACCGTTTTCTGCAGGAGACGCTGGCCAACGTGGCAAAACATGCGCAGGCCAGCACTGTCATGGTTGAGCTGATATATGAAAACGGTGACCTACGGCTCAGCGTGGAGGACGACGGCGTGGGCATGCAGCGCGTTAACCGCCGCTTCAGCTCTGTGAATGTGCGTGGCGGCGTGGGCCTGCTGGGGTTGCGCGAGCGCTTTGAGCTGATCGGCGGCGAGGTGATTATCGAATCTGCACGCGATCAAGGTACGAGGGTAACGGCTTGCTGTCCTGTAGAATGAGAGTGCGGATGGCCTCTCTGACCGGTAACTACGCCGCAAATAGTCGGTCTAATCAATTTCCAACGGAAAAAGGGTTGACAGGGCGGGGGGAGCGGGTATACTCGTGACTCGCTCGTCGGGGGACCGGCGAGAGGCCAGGGGAGAAAGCCCCGAGACGACCTCACAAGCGCAAAAGCGCATACATACATAGAAGCAAGGCGCCGCGAGACGCGCCAGCTGGCGCACCGGGCTAGCGGATGCTGCTCGGGCAAGGCGGTTCTAACGTCGTTATTATGTAAAACGACTTGACAGCCGGCGCGGGTATGGTATACTGGGGGTCCACTCGCGAGAGAGTGGCGTTTTGGGCCGGGCGACCGGCACGGAACGTGACCGGGGGCCGAGAGACCAGTAGCAACGATGACCTCACAAGGGAATAGGCGCTAAGGCGCACGAGCCGCGAGCAATGTTGGCGGTTTGTGGGCGGTCTTTCGTCTCTGATGGCAGCGCGTTCTGTCGCGTGACAGAACGGCGTGGACCTTAACAACTGAAAAGTGATAGGAACTGTGCGAGGTTCCGATAGGAGGTTCGTAGGAGGCTACGCGTAGGGGACTACGCGTAGGAGGCTACGGACACCAATTCCTAACGGAAAGAACGAACCGTACCTTCCGCGCAA
>DATHSI010000213.1:0-7362 GCA_035464315.1 Candidatus Sulfomarinibacteraceae bacterium | reverse complement strand
GGAGGCATATCGTTATCCCCGCCATTCTCCTGGTAATCGCTCCCAACGCTTTCTGTCGCGTCGCTTTCCGCTTCCGCCGCGCTCGCTACCTGAACGTTGGTCTCCAGACTGTCGACGAGGATGGTTGCGCTGTCCTGAGCGTCTTCGATCTGGACTTTGCCGCGCACGACGACGATCTGGTCAACCTTGACCTGCATGCGCACTCTCTTCCAGACGCTGGGAAACAGAACGAGATCGACGCTGCCGTGCAGATCTTCCAGGCCGGCAAAGGCCATGGGATCGCCCTTTTTGGTGGTGTGTGTGCGTAGGCGCGAAATGAGCCCGGCGATGGTTACGCCGCGACCGTTGGATGTATCGTCGAGATCGGCCGTTGTGACATTGACCACGCTTTGAAGGGCATCCAGCCTCTTCTGCAGTGGGTGTTCTGACAGATAGACGCCGATCAACTCGCGCTCCCAATCTAGCAGCTCGCGCTCGTCGAGTGCGGGCACCGCATCAGCGTCTCGTATCAACTCCACGCCCACGTCCATGCTGGAGCCTGCGTCACCGCCAAACAGGCTCATCTGGCCCACGGCAGCCGCATCGTGGCTGGTGCCGCTGTAGCCCATCATGCGATCCAAGCCGTCGAGAAGCTGTGGACGGCTGCCCCAACAGTCGAATACGCCGACTTTAATCATGGACTCCAGAGCGCGCCGGCCCACACGCCGCAGATCAACGCGCTCGCAGAGGTCGACGAGGTCGGCGAAGGGCCCGTTGGTCTCCCTCTCGTCCAGAATAATCTGTATGGCCCCTTCGCCCGCATTTTTGATGGCTCCCATGCCGTAGCGAATAATCGGTTCTTCGTCGCTGCCCTCAATGGTGAAGTCAATGCCGGCGCTGTTAATGTCAGGCGGCGCGACCGTAATACCCTGCCTGCGCGCATCCGCCAGATAGAGAGCCACCTTATCCGTGTTGTTGCGCTCCACACTGAGCAGGGCGGCCATATACTCCACCGGATAGTGCGCTTTGAGAAAGGCCGTCTGACAGGTAATGACGGCGTAGTCCGCAGCGTGAGCCTTGTTGAAGCCGTAGCGTGCAAAATACTCGATGTCGCTCCAGATCGCTTCGCAAGTTTCTCGCGAGTAGCCGTTGGCCATGGCGCCTTCGGTGAATTTGGCGCGGTGCTTATCCATGAGCGCCTGTTTCTTCTTGGCCACTGCCTTGCGGATCATGTCCGCTTCGCCCGGCTCATACCCTGCGAACTCAGAAGCGATGCGGATGATCTGTTCCTGGTAGACGAGGATGCCGTATGTATCCTGCAAGATCGGTTCCAGGTCCGGGTGATGATACTTGACCTCGTCCTTGCCGTGCATGCGCTTAATGTAGGTGGGGATGTTTTCCATGGGGCCCGGACGGTAGAGGGAAATGGCGGCGATGATGTGGTCGAAGCGATGCGGTCGCATATCCATCATCAGGCGCCGCATGCCGGCGCCCTCGACCTGGAAAATGCCCAACACGTCTCCCCGGCCCAGCAACTCAAACAGGGCTTCAGGTTTCTTCTCGGGGTCTGGGGCCACGTGGCCCACGTCGTACGGTATGTCCTCCATCTTATATTTCACGCCATGCCGCTGTTCGATGAGGTCGCAGGCGCGACGCATAATGGTCAGCATACTCAAGCCCAGGAAATCGACCTTGAGTAGGCCCATCGACTCCAAAATTTCCATCGGCCACTGCGTGACCATGCCCAGGCCGTTGTCGCTGCTGCTCGTGGGGCGGTGCAGAGGTGCGTACTCTACCAGCGGGCGGTCGGCGATAATCACGCCTGCGGCATGTGTGGAGGCGTGGCGCGCCACACCCTCCAGCTGCTTCGCCGTGTCTAGCAAGCGCTGCACATCTTCTTCGTTGTTATAGCGCTCCGCCAGCTCTGGCGTGTAGAATTCGTGGTTCTTGTCCAGCGCTTCTTCGATGGAACAAGGCTTACCGGGGATGTTAGGGATCAGCTTGGCGATGGCATCGACTTCGGAGAGGGAAACGTCGAGCGCGCGCCCCACGTCGCGCACGGCGGCGCGCGCGCCCATCGTTCCGAAGGTGATGATTTGGGCCACTTTGTCCGAGCCGTATTTGTGGATAGTGTATTCGATCATCTCCTGGCGGCGGTCATCAGGGTAGTCGAGATCGATGTCGGGCATGGACACGCGCCCGGGATTGAGGAATCGCTCGAAGATGAGGCTGTTGTCAAGGGGATCAATGCCGGTAATGCCCAGGGTATAGGCCACGACCGAGCCAGCCCCGGAGCCGCGCACGTTCCACCAGATGTCGCGCCTACGGGCAAATTCGCACAAGTCCCACACGATGAGGAAGTACGTGTCGAAACCCATGCTGTGGATGATGTGCAGTTCGTGTTCCAGGCGCTTGCGCAGCCGATCGTCGCTGGTTGCGCGCTCCTGCCCGTAGCGCCAGATCAGGCCCTCTTCGCACAGATGCCGCAAGTAAGTGTGGGGCGTGTATCCTTCAGGAACGTCGAAATTGGGCAGGTGATAACCATCCGGCTCGGGATCCACGCTGCACATTTCGGCGATGAGCAGGCTGTTGTCCAGAGCGCCGGGCACCTCGCCAAAGTGCCGGGCCATTTCCGTGCGTGACTTCAGATAGTAACTTTGATCAGACAGGCGCATGCGCCCGCTATCGTCCACGCTTTTCCCTGTCTGTATGCAGAGCAGGACGTCATGCGGGTCGGCCTCCTCGGCGAACGTGTAGTGCACGTCATTTGTCGCCAGAAACTTGAGGTCGTATTGCTCCGCCATGTCGTAGAGCGTCTGGTTCACTTCCGTCAGCTCGGGGATGCTGTGCTCCTGCAGCTCAATGAAGAAGCGCTCTGGACCGAAGACGTCTCGATACCAACCCATAAGCTCGTGAGCTTTCTTCATTTTGCCCTTCATGATGGCCTGTGGAATTTCAGCTGCCAGACAGCCGGTGGTGGCGATCAGACCCTCGCTGTGCGCCTCCAGATAATCGTGATCCACGCGGGGCCGATAATAGTAACCTTCGAGCTGAGAGTCGCTGGCGATCTGCAAAAGGTTGTGATAGCCAGTCTGATTTTGCGCCAGGAGTAGAAGGTGGAATCGTTCTCTGTCCTTCTGTGGGTCTTTCTGATGCATCTTGCGCGCGGCGACGTACGTCTCAACGCCTAGAATCGGTTTGACGCCCTGGCGCTTGCAGGCCCGGTAGAAATCGATGGTGCCGTACATCGTGCCGTGGTCGGTCAGGGCCAGCGCCGGCATGTTCAGCTCCCTGGCCCGCGCTGCCAGATGATGGATGCGGCTCAGGCCGTCGAGGAGCGAGAATTCGCTGTGGACGTGAAGGTGGACAAATGGTTGCTGTTCGCTCATATTCCCTGTTACTGGCTACAAAAGGTGTTCAATTGTTGTAATTCCCCGCAGATCTATTACAGTATAGCACATGATCGCGCCCTGTGTGGGGCTGATTTGACAATTTTAAGAAAGTGTCCCGCTTTTGGCTATTTTGCGGATGGTTAGTAAAATCGCCTGATTATTACTGAAACCGACCATGAGACGAGACGGTAAGTGTCTATGGATTATTTGGTGAAGCGACTGCCGCCAAAGGCGGCGGGGTCACCGATCTATCAGTTGCTTGAACCAGGCGGCGCAGAACTGATGCGCGCCGAGCAGTCAGCCGGCGCCGAGCCTGACCAGCGACGCCAGTTGCGCCTGGTTCGACCCAACGACCGCATCGCTGCCACGATGGATCTGTCCCAGGTTACGGCAGAGAAAAAGAATGGGGGGAACGATGCTGACTACGCCATCATCCACGATTATGCCGTCTATGCTATCTTTGGCGTCAGGCGCCGCTCTGTTCCCGACGAGCAAGCAGGACATACGACTTATTTCACGCTGGAAGTAGAAGGGGGAACGTGGTTGATCTTACCGCACCCAGAATCCGCCAACTGCTATGCTATCTACGATGAGGTTCCTGTGGGTCTGCACACCTATGACACGCTGACAGACGTCGACCTGCCGGAGCCATTTGGCAGCATTTGCCGTGTGAGTGACGATCATACCTTTGAGGTGGACCTCTCCCGCTATCGCCTGCAACATACCAGCCTTATTGCCCTAGCGCTCGCCTTTCTGATTGACTTCGTGCCGCGCAACGCCTAACTCTACGCTTTGTGGGGTAGATCCAGATCGTCCGCAACCCAGCCAAGGCCGATATCCTGCAATGTGCGCCGGGTAGGCACGCCGCTTTCCACGTCCCAGCCGGCCTGTTTGAAATAACTATCGATAGCGGCTTCCAGCTCCGACCTGTCTAACACCAGGCCATCGCTGCGTCCGCCTTCTAACGCTTTCTTGAACAGCTTTTTAGGGAGTGTGTCGCGGTCGCGCCGCAACCCTTCGCGGGCATTGAAGGCGCGCAGGAGGTTGAGCCGGCGCTGCCCGATTTCCTGAATCTCGTCGACCGTGACGTCCCAGCCGGTGGCAGCGGACAGCAAGTCGGCCATCTCCTGGGGACCATACAGTTGCCACCCTGGGCCGAAGACAAATTGGCAAACACTTATCGTGTCCGCGGCGCTGTAATTGTACTGGGTCTTGAGCGCGAATTCTACTTTTTCCTCATTCAACACTTTCGTCGGTTGAGGGTTGTGCAGACCGATCTGGCCCAGGAAACGCTTGTAGCCGGGCCTCTCCGTTGTCCCCTCGTAGAGCTTCGGATGGTACATGGGATCATGTTCGGAGGACTGGTGGTCGGCGCCGAAGGGGTTTACGGCGTAAATGAGGCCCAGGCTGCGTTTGACGTGGGGCATATGAGCCGGCAGCTCCTGACCTTTCACGGTGAGTAGATACTCGTGGCCTTTGCCCAGGCGGTCCGCCGCTTTCGCCGATCCCTCGGCGAGGATGTCGCCAAAGCCTTCACGGCGCAACGTGCGTTCGAGCATGGCAATCATCGCTTCTGCATCGCCATACTCCAGCTCAATGCCATCGGTTTCTTCACTGGTCAAGACGCCGTGACGATAACAGTCCATGGCCCAGGCCAGCGTGGCGCCGCATGAAATGGTGTCAACGCCGTACTCGTTGCAAAGTTGGTTGGCATAGGTAATAGCGTGAAGGTCGCTGACGCCGCAGTATGAGCCAAACGTCGAAATCGTTTCATACTCCGGGCCGCCATACTCGGGTCGCAGCGCGTTTTGCTTCCACTCCGATTGCACCACACGCTTGCAGCGCACCAGACAGGCATAGCAGGTATCCCGCCCCTGGCGATCTTGCTTGCCCTCCTCGGCGCCACGAAGCAATTCATCGTACAGCCGCTCTCCGCTGATAGCCTGGGCGTCCTCCAGGGGCATCGTGCCCGAATCCCAGTTACGGGTGGGCAGGCCCCCGGCGCCGTAATTGGACATGACAGTCTCGGCGGTGCCGTAGCGTCCGAAGTCCTCCATGTTGCTGCCAGGGAAAGTCCTGGCGCCGTCGCGCGCCAGCGCCAGCAACTGCTCGCGATCCGCCGGCTGCACTTTCTCGGTACCGCGCACGGCGATTGCTTTCAGCCGCTTACTGCCCATCACTGCGCCCACACCTGTGCGGCCCCAGGCGCGATTACTCATGTTCATAATCGCCGCGAAGTTGGCCAGCTTCTCTCCCGCCGGTCCGATCTGGGCCACCTCGATTTTTCCGTCTCCCAGCTCTTCTTTGAGAACGGTATCCACGTCGTAAGTCACTTTACCCCATATGTGGCTCGCGTCGAGAAGCTCGGCCTCTCCATCGTGAATCCAGAGATAGACCGGGGAGGGAGAAGCGCCCTGAATCACAATGGCATCAAAACCGGCGAATTTGAGTTCGGCGGGCCAGAAGCCGCCGGCCTGGCTGTCGGCTACACCGCCACTGCTGGGCGATTTGCAGGTGACGGTGCAGCGGCTCTGCCCGCTGACAGGGAGCCCGGTTGGGGCGCTGACGGCGAACGTCAGCGTGTTCTCTGGGCCCAGTGCATCAGCCCCTGCTGGTGTATGCTGCCAGAGATAATAAAGGCCCAGGAGGCTGCCGCCCGGATAACGGCGGTAGAATGCTTCCGGCGGTTCCTCAATACTCAGGTCTCCCGTGTCCAGCTGAACGTGTAGTATTTTGCCGGTGAAGCCTTTGAGCATCGGTTTCTCCTTGCGTGTTTCGCAATTCTTTGTGCCGTTCAATCGCTCTGTGTGCTTACTGCGTTTGCCGGTAGCCACCTGGGCTTGGCGACGGGGGCATAGATTCAGAGGTCGTTTCGGTAATGGGATGCGTCTGCGCCAGCTCCAGCTTCTTCAGCCGGTAGAGCGTTTCCTGTGTCAACTGCCGGTGTTTGCCGGCGATGTCGGCCAGAATGCCAAAGACGAAGATTAGCACGCCAACGATGATCAGACCGGCGCCAATGGTCACCGATTGCACGTAGCGATCGGCATCGGCTGCATTGAGCAGGTAGTTGAGCAGGAAACGGATCCAGAGGGTAGAGCCGGCGAGCAGGAACGGCGCGGACAAATAACTGAAGGTGCGCAACGGTTCATAGAAGGCGTAGATGCGCACGATGGTGCTGGCTTGCTCCTTTATGAAATGCCACATGCTACGCTGTAGGCGCGAGGGGCGCGTTGGCGCGTTGGTGGTCACGGGCACGCTGACAATCGTCAGCCCCATCTTTCCCGCCTGAATAATCGTCTCCACCGTGTAGCTGAAGCGGCTGAGGATGGTGATTCGTAACGCGGCTTCGCGCGAGTAAGCGCGAAAGCCGCTGGCGGCGTCGGGCACTGTTGTACCGCTGATATTGCGCACGGCCCAGCTTCCCAGACGTTGTAGCCAACGCTTGAGCGGTGAAAAGTGGCTCACGCTCTCTGTGTGCCGGTTGCCGATCACGATATCTGCCTGACCGTCGACGATGGGGGCAACGAGAGCGGGAAGCTCGCGAGACGAATACTGGTTGTCGCCATCGGTATTGACGATAACGTCGGCGCCCAGACGCAGCGCGGTATCCAGCCCGGTCTGAAAGGCTTGCGCCAGTCCTAGATTGCGCCGGTGCTGAACGATATGATCGACGCCTTTCTGCTGAGCCACCCTCACGGTGTCGTCAGTGCTGCCATCGTCGATGACCAGCGTTTCCACGCAGTCGAAGCCGGCAACGGATGCCGGTAATTCGTCCAGGACGGCTGCAAGCGTGGTGGCCTCGTTATAGCATGGAATCTGGATGATCAGTTTCACGGCGAACTATTACGCTTCGTGCAGACACATTGTGGGTGAAGGCACATCGACAGGCAAGTGAGTGACATAAAGGATCATTGTCCTTCGCTGGCGCTTTCACGCAGGATGTCATCAATCTCCACCCAGTGCAGTCCTTCCCACAGGAATTGTTCCAGGT
>DATHSI010000212.1:0-2872 GCA_035464315.1 Candidatus Sulfomarinibacteraceae bacterium | reverse complement strand
TAATCTTTACGAGCGGCATGTAAATCTCGTCATACCAGCCCGTAACAGCCTCAGAAAGAGGTGAGTCAGCGCCCTTCTCACGCTTCAACCAGGCCCAGTAGCCATGGATCTGTTGCAACAGCAGCCGGTACTGTCCTGGCGCCGTCACCGTCAGGTCCGCCTCAGGTCGCAGGTCGTCTAGCTGCGTTTCCTTCAAGAATTCGGCGTATTTGGCGCTGCAGATGAGGTCGTCTGGCTGCGTGTCGGGCGTCAGAGACACGCGCGACTCGATATCCGTTACGTACGCAGGGATGTGCGTCGCGCCCAGAATGTGGGCCACAGAGACGCGATGATTGCCATCCAGAACGAAGTAGGAATCGCCCAGGCGGTAGACGACGATGGGCGGCATTTCTTCCACCGAATCAAAAGCTGCGCGGACTCGCGCCCAGCGCTCCTGTCCCGTCTTACGTCGCGGAAGGAAACTGCGTGTGAAGTCGCTATAACGTCCCACGCTGCCCACAATGGCGTCTAGGGGCACCTGTTGCAGGCCGCGCGGCGTCGCCTCGCCTACGCCCAGCTGCTCAGAGACCTCGCCATACCCCAGCAGACGTGTTGATTTGCCCCGCAGCTGGCCGACCGCGCTTTCCAGCGCTCCCAGCTGACGCGCGCGACGAAAATCCCGTTTTGCTTCTTCATAGTTGGCCGATTGCTCATCAATCATGGCGCTTTCCCGACTGAAACGTCTGTATGCGCACCCGGGCGATACTCACCATGGCGCGACTCAAGCCTGCGCAATCCGCAGCAGGGCGTCAAGCGCCACATTGCCGCCGCTAATGACCACGCCCACGTTACGCCCAGGGTCCGGTACTTTGCCGGCGAGCAAAGCCGCCACGCCAACGGCCCCCGCGCCTTCGACCACCAGACGCTGCTCGCGCAGCAGGAACGCCATGGCGCGCGCAATCTCCTCCTCGGTGACCAGAATGACGTCATCCACAAGCTGTCGAACCAGGTCAAACGTGTAACGATTCTCCAGCCCGATACCGCCCAGCAGGCTATCTGCCAACGTCTCCTCCTCCGGCATCTGCACGGGACGCCCCGCCTGCAGACTATGATACATCACCGGCGAATGTTCCATAGATACACCGATCACACGCAGTTCCAGCGCGGCTGACTTCAGGGCCAGCGCCACACCCGATATAAGCCCGCCGCCCGACAGCGGCACCAGTACCGTGTCCAATTCCGGCGCCTCGTCCAGCATTTCCAGGCCAATCGTTCCCTGCCCGGCAATAACCAGCGGATCGTCAAAGGGGTGCACCATGGTCAGCCCGCGTTCTTCCTGCAAGGCAAACGCCCGCTCCGCGGCCTCATCCTGCCCGTTCCCTTCAATCACCAGTTCGGCGCCGCTCTGGCGCAGCGCCTCCACTTTGTTTTGCGGCACGCGCTCAGAGATGCAAACCACGGCAGGAATACCTAATTCGCGGGCCACGTGGGAAACGGCCCGCCCATGATTACCCGTCGATGCCGTCACCACCCCCCGCGCGCGCTGCGCCTCCGGCAAACTCAGAATCTTGTTGGCAGCGCCGCGCACCTTGAATGTGCCCGTTTCCTGTAGCGTTTCCAACTTGAGATAAACAGACCGGCCGTCACGGTTTGAAAGCGCCGAAGAAGGCAGGAGGGGTGTATGCAGGGTAACAGGCGCGATGCGCGCCTGGGCTTCAAAAATCTCTTTAGCCGAGAGACCGTCAACCATCAATTCGCTCCGGCGACTATCGTACGATCCAGCTGCCGGAAGATCAAGGACCATAGGAAACCACCCGCCGTCTTCGCCAGGAACTGGCCCAGGATAATCACCCAGGGAAAGCCGCCGAAGGCCAGCACAGGAAAGACCAGGGAATCCACCGCGGCGCTGGGCACGTTGCTGCCGTTAATACGCAGCCAGCGCGGATAGCGCCGCAGCACGTGATAAACCATGGCGTCGACGCTGGCAGCGGCAGCAAAGGCTGCGAATGAGGCAATCGCCACCTGTTGCGAATCCCGGTTCAATAACCACGAGAGAAGCGATCCCGCGGCGATCAGCGCCGCCATTTTCGATACCAGACCTTTGCCGTGCCAGGCGTCATGCAAATGGTCGCGGGCTGTGAGGTCCAGTCCGATGAACAGAAAGGCCACGACAATTGCGCTTTCCGGCCCGAAATGGGTGACGGTGAGGTTCGCCAGGACGACGGCGCCGAGATAAAGAACGACGTAAAACATGGTTAACCTTCCCTACGCCTGCGGTTCGCCGATTTCAGCTACGGCCGTGAGTTGCATGCCTCCACGGATGTTCTGGATCAGCGTCACACGACAGAAGAGCGGATCCAGCGCCTCCACGAGATCGGCGGCAATCGTGCTCGCCAGCCCTTCACCAAAGATGCGCTCCTCGCGGAACGACCATAGGTAAAGCTTGAGGCTCTTGCTCTCCACACAAAGCGCCCGCGGCCAATATTCAATCTCCACCGCATTGAAATCCGGCTGTTCCGTCACCGGGCAAAAACTGGTTAATTCATCGCTCGAAAAGCGCACTACTTTCACGTGTTCGGGTCTCGGAAACGTGTCCAGCTCCTTCGACGGCGCGTTGACGCGCTTGCCCAGCGCCTTAAAGTCATACTCCATTACGACATACTCCTCCACGACCCGACGCAGCATGATCCGGTCGCGCGTTTTCTAGAAAGGTCAATTGCTGTGTCCATCCAGGTGTGAGGACCGACGCAGTTTTGGTAAGCCGGGTAGGGACAGAGGATCCCGTGCTGCCACCGGCGTATGACCTACTTCGTACAGAACCGTATTGTACATGGATGGCAACGTCAGGCAAAAGGCTGGAAGTAAAACGATGAATCGTTTGCTCTCCCGCCTT
>DATHSI010000211.1:0-8568 GCA_035464315.1 Candidatus Sulfomarinibacteraceae bacterium | reverse complement strand
GAGGAATTGGAGGGCAGCGAGCAGGCCTCGGATGAACTATCCAAGATTGTCCCCGCAGCATTCCAGGGTCGGGTGGACGCGCTATTCGTGGCGCTCAACATGCAAGAGTGGGGAAGCTATAATCCGGAGACGAACAGCATCTACATTCACGACACGCGACAAAATGACGACGAGGACCTGCTGGACTTTGCCGCGCTGCAGACGCTGGCCAATGGTGGCACGGTATACGCTGTCAGCGCCGACGAGATCCCAGGCAGGGGATCGGCTGCCGCTGTCTTCAGATTCTAATCCTCAGCCATAAGAACAGTGGGGCGTCGTAAGGACGCCCCACGAGGCCACCCCTTTAAGGGCAGGGAGCCCTTTTCCCGCCGAAACATATCGTCATTTATATCCTGTGTCTGTACCAGGACATATGGTATTGGCCTGCCCAATGCTCTATTCTCATTTGCAGAAGAAGATTGCCATCTCGAGAAAGTGAACGTTCGAGAAATCGGATGTCGATCCAAAGATCCGATTTCTTAGTCAGCAGGAGAAATAATCTATGGCTCTGGAAGAGCACAGCGATCTCTTAGACAATCTGATCGAACAGACGCAAGACAGCGCCCGCGGCTTTCTGAGCGCGCAGAGCGACGTCACCGACGCAGACCTCTCAGCCAAATTCGATGAGCTGACCGCGCGCCGCGCCGAACTCGTCGACGAGTTACAGCGGGCGGCGCGCCGCGTGGGCAGCGATAGTGACGCAGACGAGGAGTCCAGCCCGCTGGAGGCCCTGGAGCGCGGCTGGCTGAGCATCAAAGCGGCAATGACCATCGAGCATGACAAGACAGACGCCCTCGTCCTCGCCAACCGCGTGGAGAACGAGGATGAGGTGCTGGAAGCTTACGACGAGGCTTTGCAGCAGTCGTTGCCACCAGAGCTGCAGCAGTTGTTACGGCGCCAGCGCCAGCAGATCGAGGAAACACGGGAAGAACTGGCGCAGTTGGAGGAGGCAGTTCGCGCTTCGTCAGATTATGAACAACGCTGAGCCCTCTTCACGAGTTACGCTGGAGCAGGTTGTTGACTGGCGTGCCGCCGTGCTGGCGGGCCTCGTCGCCGGCGTTGTTTTCTTCATCCTGCAGATGGTCGGCCGGGCCCTGGTTACCGGCGGCAGCGTGTGGCTCGCGCCACACTACATCGCAGCCATCGTCCTGGGCACCGAAATTCTGCCGCCGCCCGCGCCTTTCGATCCGCTCGTGGTGCTGATCGCTATTCTCTTAAATACGATCCTGTCACTCATCTTTACTCTGATTCTGGCAGCCATTATTCACGAGTGGCAGTTGATTACAGGCGTGATCGTCGGAGCCCTGTTCGGTCTTGCTCTGTACGCCATCAATTATTATAGCCTTAGTTACTTTTTCCCCTGGTTCTATCCCATCCGCACCTGGGTAGACGTCACCGCTCACGTGCTCTTTGGCGCGATTGCCGGCGGCGTGTACGAATACCTGGAAGTCGAACGTTTTGTGATGGAGCGAGGTAATTAATGGTTAGATCACGTTCCGGCGGTGGTCGTGGCTGTCTCAGCAACGGGCGTATTATCATCGCCCTGATCATTGCCGCTTTTTCCGTGGTTTCCTATCTGGGATCGCAGGCATACAATCCGGTCACGGGCGAGGATCAGTACGTGGCTCTGAGCCGGGAGCAAGAGATTGCGTTGGGGCTTCAGGCCGCGCCCGAAATGGCCTCTCAGTACGGTGGCCTGGATCCGGACGAGCAGGCCCAGGCGCTGGTGGATGAAGTGTGCGAACGCATACTGCAAAATAGCGACGCGGGTCAGAGCGATTATCCGTTTGAGTGTCACCTGTTGGGGGATGACCAGACGATCAACGCTTTTGCCCTGCCCGGCGGTCAGATCTTTATTACTGCCGCGCTGTTTGACCGCATGGAGACGGAGGGGCAGTTGGCGGGCGTTCTGGCCCACGAGATCGTTCACGTGGTGGCCCGGCACTCTGCGGAACAGATGGCCAAGGTGCAACTGTCCCAGGGATTGACGGGGGCGGCGGTTATCGCCGCCTACGATCCGGACGATCCGTCCACGCAGCGCACGGCGCAGGTGGCGGCACTCATTTCCCAGGTGGTGAACCTGAAATTCGGGCGTGATGACGAGCTGGAATCGGACCGGCTCGGTGTGCGCTACATGGCCCAGGCGGGCTATGATCCACGCTCGATGCTGGACGTGATGCGTGTGCTGGCTGAAGCCAGTGAGGGCCAGCGTCCCCCTGAGTTCTTCAGCACGCACCCCAACCCCGACAATCGCTTGCAGAATATCGAGGAGGCCATTCGACAAGAATTCCCCAACGGCGTTCCTGACGATCTTCAGGCGTAAGGACCGTAGCCCGCCGTCATGTTCTTTCTGCCAGCATCATAGGCATAGGCCGGGGGAAACAACGACGACATAAGCAAATGTATCGTTTTCTATATCTGGGTTTTATATCCCAGCACAGGCAGCATCTTTAGAGCAGGGATAAGCTGCATCATGTGTGCATACCGGTAGCCCGTCAGGAGGCAAACGGCAAGACAGAAAAGCACATGCGACAAATTCCGGTGGAGGAGGTTAACGAGATGAACATCAATGAAAAAGAAATGCTTCGTTTGGAAAACATAAATTATGGCGATTTCCTCAGCGTCAATGTGGGGGACGGCGAGCGCCTGGCATCGTTGTTGGGAGGTCTCATTCTTGTGGTGTTTGGCGCCACGCGCAAGTCAATTTCAGGGCTGGGCGCCGTGGCAGGCGGTGCGTATCTCGTCTATCGTGGGCTGACCGGACACTGCTTCGGTTACCAGGCACTCGGCCTCAATACGATGCGCCACGCCCAGCGTCGTTGGCCCGCCGATGAACCGCCGCCGGCAAGCGTGGAAGAGGGCGATGAAGTGGTTGAGTCTTCGTGGCAATCTTTCCCCACCAGCGATCCGCCCTCCTGGACCATGGGCCGCGAGAAACGAGAAGAATAAGGTTAGTAAGCGCCTTGCATAAGGCGCTTACTAAATAGTAAATCGGAGGATTGAAAATGGCTGAGCAGGTAACGAAAACGATTATCGTCAAGGCAGATGTGGCCGATGTCTACAACATCTGGTCTGACTTTGAAAACTTCCCGCACTTCATGAGCCACGTCAAGTCGGTAAAGAAATTGAGTGATCGGGCCAGCGAATGGACCGTGACCGGCCCGTTGGGTACGAGCCTGACGTGGAACGCGGAGATGACGCGGGATGAGGAGAACAAGCGCATCGCCTGGAGCAGTAAGGATAAGGAAGGGTCTCTGACGACGAGCGGGCAAGTCACGTTTAACAACCTCCCTGAGCACCAGACGGAAGTAACCGTTCTGCTGCAGTATAATCCGCCGGCGGGCAAAGCGGGCGAGGTGGTAGCCCGGCTGTTTGCCAACCCTGAACAGAAATTGCAGGAGGATTTGCGCAATTTCAAATCCTTTGCCGAGGGGATGTACGATCGCACGGCCAAACATCGCTAGGGGGTAACCGTGGCAAAAACAGTTGTAGCTTTGTACGACGAATTGGAACTTGCCGAGAGAGCAGTGAACGATCTGGTGGAGAGTGGCTACAACCGCGAGAGCATCAGCCTGCTCTTTCAAGATGTCGAAGGCAATTTTGTGCAGGGTGAAGGTGACGAGGTAACGGTGATGGATGATACCCTGGAGGGTATTGCCGGCGGTGGGGTTCTGGGTGGTCTCGCCGGATTGGTGGCCGGTTTGTTGGCCATGGTCGTACCCGGCGTTGGCCCCGTCCTTGCTGCTGGTCCCGTCGCGGCCGGGCTCACTGGCGCGGGCGTTGGCGCAGTCGCCGGCGGGTTGCTTGGTGCGCTGGTCGATACTGGCATAGAGCGCGAAGCGGCTACGTACTACGCCGAGGGTATTCGTCGCGGTAATGTATTGGTAGGCGTGGAAACCAGCGCCCGGGATGCGGAGCAGGCCGAGTCGATCCTGGCGCGCCATAGTCCGGTTGATCTTGAAGAACGCGCTGCGGTATGGCGTGATGAAGGTTGGAAAGGATACGGAGCGACCTGACTGAATGCAAGAGGATCGAGCAATGGATAGAGGAGATGAAGGAATTGTGAAAACGGCAATTGGTGTGTTTATGGATACTGCACAGGCTGAAGCCGCGGTCGATGCCCTGGTGGAAGCCGATTTTGACGCGGATGAGATCAGCGTATTGGCGCAACGTGAGGCGCTGGACGAGGTGCTTGACGACGAGCGAGAGGAATCGGCGGTGGAAAGCGCCAGCGCCGGCGCCCTTGGCGGATCGGCGGTGGGAGGCTTGATCGGACTGATCGCCGGCGCCAGCACGCTGGTCGTACCCGGAATCGGCCCCGCTCTCGCGGCGGGGACCTGGGCGACGGTCCTGGGGACGACGGCAGCCGGCGCGGGTGTTGGTGCGGCTTACGGCGGCCTCGTAGGGGGGTTGATCGGCTTTGGCGTCGCCGAGGAAGAAACCCACGTTTACGTGGAAGGGGTGGAGAAGGGCGGCGTTCTGATTGCTGTTCAGCCCGAAGATCCCGACAGGCTGGTAATGGCCAAAAACATCATGGTTGACCACGATGGTATCGGTGTGGATGTTGTGCAGCAGCCGCGGACTTCTTGAAGCTGCCTGTTTGTATTTTGGCAGATTGCTTATTTCCAGGAGCTCCCTGAAGATCCAGGGAGCTTTTTTGTGTTGAGTCTTGCTTTAGTTTTTAAAAATAATCCCTTTTAATGGGTGCAACTAATTTCCGGTTGTTCATCACCACTTTTCATTACGGTCATGGCATTGTCTCGCGCGCTGGCAGAATGTGCCAGACGCGAAGATGCCGGAACGTCGTGGTACTCTGCCAGTAGAGGTCTTTCTCTGGCGAACGGTTGTAGGCCCGCGCCGCAGCATGTCCGTGCTCGTAGAAACTTGCCACGGGATACTCGTGTCCCTGATCAACAGCCCTCTTCTTGCCGTTCCCCGTTATCCCTTTTGTAAACAGGTCTACAAGCTGGCGGTTGATCCGTTTTCTACTGCTGGTGACTTGCTGTTCGTGAGGACCTAGGTAACTGTTCGGTAGTTGCCAGGCGACATAGGTTGCGCCGGCGGCGCCCGTTTTGCCCTGATGATCGGTGAACTGGAAGACGCCGTTGCCCTGGCGCCAGGCTCGTTCTTGAGCTGCTTCTTGCGTGTACCGGGCGCCGACGGCCCAGTTCTGGCGGCGCTCAATGCCTGCCTCTGCTTCATACTTATGCTGGCTGCGACGGGCAACGCCCGTTAGATCTTCAAGGCATTGCCGCGAAATGGGCCGTTTATGGCGTCGTCCGCGGTGGTAGCTGGCATAAAAGTGCGCTCGAACGGAGCCAATGGAGTCCAGTAAGACGGAGACGTCGAGGTTGATGGCCCTGGCGGATAGCCGCGGCACGCCCAGCGCCGCCGCTACCTTTGCCGTCGAGCGCAGCCAGATGCGGGCTTCGGATGCCGGGCCATTGTCCCGCTGCCAGAACAAGCCGTCTCCCTGGGCCAACAGGTTGCGAAGCTGTCGCCATCCACAAACGCGCAGCGGGCTCTTCTTTGCCGTGAGGCGCCGCCGCGCTATGCTCGCCTCGATCCAGCCGCGGCCCTGCACGTCCAGATGGCGCAATAGGAGCCAGATGCGGCCCGCTGCCTCCACATTCTGGCGCAACATGGCGATAGCTATTTCGGGAAACAGCAGGACGGTGCGCGGCAGTTGCTCCTGTGCGTGACAGGCTCTTGCCGTCTGCGTCGCGGGTTCCGTTGCAGCGGGTGGTTGTGGCGGGCGCGGGAGCCAGTGCAGATCCTCGCCGGCACAACGCTGCGCCGCCGCTTTGCGTTGGCGGCAGGCCTGATGCAGCGCCTGGGTCAGCGCTTCACTTTCCCAGCCAAGGGAGGCCGGGAGGCCGGCGTCGGGCGCAGGAGGTTCGAACGGTGGCTGATTGTTTGCAGAAGGGTGGGGGGAGGTTAACCGGCCGCGGGCATCGGTAAGGATCGGTAACCGTTGGTCCTGGCGTTCCTGCCGGCGTTGGCGGCGTCGTTGTTGTAGTTGCTCTTGCGCTGCTGCCAGCCTGGCGGAGATGGCAGCGCCGGTTGCTTGCGCCACGATGCACACTTGCTCCGCGCAAGAGCATGGCGACAGAGACGTACACTCATCCGCCGCTCACGACATAATGCGAACGTTGACAGTGTTGCCTGCGTGTGCTATGCTCTTTACGCAACTAGGTAGACTGCCCGGGGCATAAAACCCCCCTCCCCAATCAAGGGGCACTGTTCTGGGTGTTGGCGGCACCCTTTACAGTTATGGGCAGTTTAACTGGGACAAGGCCATGCGTTTTATACGCCTGGCCTTTTTGCTAGGGCGTGGTTGACTCTATTCATGATTCAGGTAAGGGAAGCAGTTAGCGACCCATCAGTTTGAATGCGAAGTTCCCTTCCCCAATTCATTGTCTATATTGGACTGTTTAAAGTACAATATGTTGGCCGAGAGGCACTAACCACGACCTGACTGGAGTCTATCAGAATTAGAAGGGCGTGTCAACACATCTATAGGCTATAGATTTGATTTTTCCCCCATATTTTCGTAGAATAAGCTTAAAGATTTCCTTTTGTCGCCCGATATAGGCCATATAGAGGCTATTTTTAGGATATAAGCATGATTGATGAAGTGAATCCCGCGCTAGAACTTGAGCGTTTCGCTCAACCAAATTGGGACCGTCTGGGCGTTGTCATGCCGCCCTTTAGCATCGAGGCCGATCCGCGCTTCATGTACATTTCGGATGACACGCGGCGCGCGTTGTCCAAAGTGAGCTTTATGGTAGAAGCCGGGCAGGGGGCTTCGGTGGTGGTTGGTGAGGTAGGAACCGGCAAGACAACGCTGGCATCCTGGTTCCACAGCCGCTACCAGCGCCGGCCTGACTTTGTCGCTGCGCGGGTGGATGAACCGCCAAAGCGCAGCGGCCTTTTGCTGTTGCGCCGCATCGCCTCCGAGTTTAACCTACGCACGAGGCGGGCGACGGAGGACCAGTTGAACGAGTTCCGCTCGTTCCTGGTGCGGCAAAGTGAGAAGGGCGTGTTGCCTCTCATTATTATTGATGAGGCGCACGAGCTGGGTGTGGAGCAGTTTGTGGAGTTGCGGCGAATGCTGAACTTCCGCGATCCGCAGGGCGGCAAGGCGTACCAGCTGATCTTGCTGGGCCGGCCGGAGCTGGACATTAATCTGCGCGACGTGCCCGATTTCAACGATCGCGTGGCCACCCGCTCTTCGCTGGATCCGCTGACGCCGGATGACACCAAGGCTCTTATTGAGTATCGGCTACTGGCGGCAGGTCGTGACCCACGCCAGCGGACGCTGTTTACCAATGATGCCATCTTGCCGGTGTGGCGCGAGACGCGCGGCTATCCGCGCAGCATTTGCCTGCTTTGCCTGCACCTGTGCCTGGAGTTATTGGATGAAGGCGGCGATCAGATCAATGAAGAGTTTGTGGTGGATTTCCTCAGCAAGCACCAGAGCTATCGGCGCCTGGAGGATAATTTGTGAGTAAGAGTAGTGGTGAGAAGGATAGCACATTAGCAGCGCTTCTGCGCGACAAGCCGAAGAGAGGACGGCCGCCGCGCGAGGTCAGTCGTGAAAATGTGTACGTAGAACTTTCCAAAGCGCAGAAGGCGCACCTTAGCTCGCTTGGCGAGCGACTGCCTGCCGATTTTGTGCGGGCCGATGTCGCCGATCTGGCGATTATGGTCCTGGCAGCGCGCCTGGAAGGTCTGCGTCGTGCTGTCGCCGGCCGGACGAGAGAAATTCCGGAAGGCATCACCGATCTGGAAAGCCTTTATCTGTTGTGGGACCTCAAGCTGCCGGATGATGGTGAGGAGCCAAAGTGGACATCGGTCCGCGTCTCGCCGCAACAGGCCATTGACCTGGGCCGCGCACACGGCACTCTGAATGCGCTGTTCGGGGCCACACGTAGCGATGTATTTGGCCTGGCCCTGGCCTTGCTGGAACACTTCGTGGAGCACGATTTGCCCGTTCAGCAACCACTTTCTCTTCAGGACATGCGAGAATTCATCTTGGATGTTTATTTATGAGTAACTCATAATTAAATCACTATTTGGAGCGCTTTTTTCCTTTTTTCATGCCCCGATCAGGGGTTATATACGGGGGGACGAAGTAATTTGAGACCTATATCTAGGGTCTCTAGCTGATTGTCTCATAAGGCGTGAACAATCCGTAAATGGGCGCGAAATTCGTGGGCCGGTCGTTCTTATGTTAAAATATTTGTTTACATAAGGATGGATACAACCTGTTAGAAACGCGTAGATTGCGCGAATTGATCTTGACAGAGCCATCTTCATTAAGTATACTCGGCATTCGCTTGTGATTGAGGAGATTTGTGTCGAAAAGAGCAGACTCCTCGCAGCGGACCTTAACAACTGAAAAGTGATAGGAACTGTGCGAGGTTCCGATAGGAGGTTCGTAGGAGGCTACGCGTAGGGGACTACGCGTAGGAGGCTACGGACACCAATTCCTAACGGAAAGAACGAACCGTACCTTCCGCGCAA
>DATHSI010000210.1:0-3150 GCA_035464315.1 Candidatus Sulfomarinibacteraceae bacterium | reverse complement strand
CCGGTGGAGCTGAACCGCGCCGACCGCGAGGCGCTGCTGCGCGTGCCGGGCATTGGGCCAAAAGGCGCGGCCTCCATCCTGCGCGCCCGCCGCCAACAGAAATTGCGCGACCTGCAGGATTTGCGCCAGCTCGGCGTGGTCACCACGCGGCTGGCTCCTTTCGTACTGCTGGACGGGCGGCGCCCGCCGCAACAGTTGCGACTACTTTAGTCCGCACATCTGAGGCTCGGACCGTACGAGCGTTTCGCCCCCTTCAAGGTACAACTTAGATATAAATGCCCCGCTCCCCCCTCGACCTGCCTTTATAATACGCAGTGAGAACTGTGACCATGTGGTCACAGCACCGGCAGGCCATGGAGGCCTGTGCAAATTAAGCAAAGGAGAGTCGGATATGAACGGCTACATTACGGACATCGAGGCGCGGACGCTAGCCAATGAGTACTTCCGCGAGGTCTTGTTTACGGCCGAGCACATGCAACTGGTGGTCATGACCCTGCAACCGGGCGAGGACATCGGCAAGGAAACGCACGATGACGTGGACCAGTTCATCCGTGTGGAGGCCGGCAACGGCAAGTCAATTCTGGACGGGGAGGAAAACGATCTGACCGATGGCTCGGTGGTCGTGATTCCCGCGGGGACAGAGCACAACGTCGTCAACAGTTCCTCGTCGGACTCCCTGAAACTGTACACCATCTACACTCCGCCAGAACACCCAGACGGCACGGTGCACAAAACCAGACAAGAGGCGATAGAGTACGAAGCCGCGCACCATCACTAGCTTCTAGCGGTAACGTCGTACGGTAGGCGTGTAATTACCGCGCCGATCCGCCGCTGCTGGAGAAGAAGCCCGGCTGCCCCGACCGCTTCGTGTGGGATGGAAAGACGTTCCACATCGAAGAGAAATTGGCGGAGTGGCACGACTACCGGCGGCGCGGGCCATATCTCTCATCGATTTTGTCCCTTTTTGCCATTTGCTACGATATACCTGGTGCAAGGAAACGTTGACGACACCGGGTCAGACGGCCTGGCAGGAAGCACCGGCGACGGTGACGTATGTTTGATTTTTTGCGGGCAAACCGGGACAGAATGGGCTCAGACGAGGGCATGGGGAAGGACGGGCAGCGGAAAGCAGGGGCAGGAGCAACAGCGCAATCACGCTTTGTCGCCCTCTACCGCCAGCACGTGACGCCCATCTACAGCTACATCTACAGCCGCGTTGGCAATCGTGCAGACGCCGAGGATTTGACCGAGTAGGTGTTTGCCCAGGCGCTGGAAGGACTGGATCAGTACGAGGAGCAGGGTAAAGCGCGAGCCTAGCTGTTTACCATCGCCCGCCGCCGCGTGGTCGATCACTACCGCTCCCGTCGCGACGAATTGCCCTTCGACGAGACGCTGGACAGCCCGCTGGATAAGCTGGGCCCGGAAGCGGAAGTAGCGCAGCGCGAGCGGCTGGCGCAGTTGGGGCGGTTGGTGAGCGATCTGGACGAGGAACAGCGGGAACTGCTGCAACTGCGCTTAGTGGCGGAGCTGAATTACCGTGACATTGGCGAGGTGGTAGGCAGCAGCGAGGGGGCGGTCAAAAAGGCGCTCTATCGCGTGCTGGATCAACTGCGAGGGCGCTGGGCCGTCGCCGACGTGCGGGCGCAGGAGGAGAGCGCAACGGAGGACGCCAATGAGTGAGCAAATGGCGAAGCAACCGAAGGACGAACGGATGCTGGAAAAGAGCCTGAAGACGGTGTTGACCCACCGGCCGGTGCCCGCTTTTGTGGACCGGCTGGAGCAGCGGCTGCTGGCACAGAAGGATGCCGCCGATGCAGGCTTTGAGGAAATAGTCCGCGGTTCTCTGCTGTAGGGCTGGCGCGAGCGCTGGGCCGCGATGCAGCGCCGGACGCCCCGCCTGGGCTGGGCGGTTGCACCGCTGCTGGTGGCAGCCTTGCTCCTGGCGAGCGTGCTGCTGATTGGACCGCAGCGCGCCTGGGCCGGGCTGCAGGCCTGGCTGGGCTACGTGCCGGGC
Organism: Candidatus Sulfomarinibacteraceae bacterium; assembly: GCA_035464315.1. Classification (GTDB taxonomy): domain Bacteria; phylum Chloroflexota; class Anaerolineae; order Promineifilales; family Promineifilaceae; genus JAAYYY01. The sequence goes on along the minus strand of DATHSI010000210.1, from coordinate 1,136 downwards.
GTGGGCTTTGTGGACCTGGAAGAGAGCCGCCTGCTGGCGCAACCGGCGAGCGTGACGCTGAGCGCGCTCGCGGCGGCGCACAGCAGCGAGGAAACCGCGCTGCAAGTGCAGGCGGGCTGGCAGGACGCGCGTTGGGACTGGAACGGACTGGGGCCGCCCAACACAGACAGCGCTTCGTAGCTGCAGGATGAAGCGGGCCGCGTCTATCGCGCCATTTCACCATCCGCCCGGCCGTTGCGCGTGGAAAGGGAAGTGATCGACACGTTGCACACGCCAACGCCACCGCCGGCCGGGGCGGTAGCCGAGGACGCGGCCTGGTTTGAGCCGCTGGCTCCCGATACCCAGGAGCTGACGCTGCACGCGCCGCGGCTGAGTTTCAGCGCGCACCTGCGCGACGCGTTTACGGTAGACCTCGGTCCGGATCCCCAGATCGGCGATAACTGGCCATTGGACGTCGATCTGGACGTAGCCAGTTTCCCCGTGCAGGTGACGGGCGTGCGATTGGAGGCGGGAGAAGACGAATTCAGCCACAAGCTGGCGTTCGAAACGCAGGTGGAGCAAGACGAAAAACGGACTTTGGAAGGGCTGACGCTGGGGCTCACCGACTTTGGCGACGCTATGCTGGCCAGCAGCATACGCTACTCGCTGGCCGGCGAGTTGAGGCCGACCATTTCCATTAAGAAACTGCCGGAGTCGCCCTTTACGGTCATCGTCGACTACGCATCGATGGATGTACAGGGGCCGTGGGAATTGAGCTGGGAAGTGTTAAGGTAGTGCAGTAAAGATTGTCAGAGCCTGCTTTTTGGAGAATTTTCATCATGGAACAGTTTGGTTTGAATACCGGTTACCTCTTAATCCAATGCGCCTTCCCTATTCTATGGGTGCTGCTGTCCCTATTTGCGCTCCTCCGGCTTCGTAATCGTTCCCTGCCAGAAACAGCCCGGGCGCTGTGGGCCGTCTTTATTATGGTCGTCCCCATTTTCGGCGCCCTGGCTTTTTTCATTGTGGAACCGGGCAGTAAGCAGGCTTGAGCGACTATACCAGGGCCGGCGAGTTTTCCTCGTTCTCCCGCTATCTATCTCTGTGGTTCTCGGTCTCTCTCTGTGTTTCTCCGTGTCACGTTCGTGCTTACTCCC
>DATHSI010000209.1:0-27568 GCA_035464315.1 Candidatus Sulfomarinibacteraceae bacterium | reverse complement strand
GTGTAGGACGTAACGCGCATACGCACTTTGCGCCAGTACTCGAAGTAGCCCTCCGGCGTCTCCAGTACCTGAACCACGATATTGGTGCCGTAACCGATAATTTCGTCCTGTGGCTGGCGGGCGATCCACTCCCCATCCGGCGTTTCGCTAACCGCGGCGCCATTCTCGTAACGCACGCGGATGCGCCGGCGCAAGATGCCGGGAACGCCGCTCTGCAAGACGGCGCGATTATCGATATCCAGTTCCTCTGTAGGCTGGAACCTGGAGTCATAGGGGATCGGTTCGTCCTCCGTGCGGAAATCCTCGGTGACGCGTACGACTTCAATGGTGTCGCCCGCCTGCAGCGTCGTCTCCGGCCCGGGGCGCGTGTAATCCATGCCCACGAGGCCGATGCCTAACTCGGCCAGGACGTCCACCGGGTTGCTATGGTGGCTGCGCGTCTGTATGACGCGCCCGTCCACGCGAATGGTCAGGGCCATGGAGCGTCGCACGCGAATGTTCAGGCCCGGCTGGAGCCAGGCGCCCGCCTCCGGATCCACACCGTCGGCAGCGTACAGGGCGATGCCTGCTTCTTGTAACGCCGCGCCGACCGTTTGCACAGCGGTGCGCAACGTGCGCTGATTGCCGCCATCGTGGATGGTGATTGTCTTGAAAGCGCCGATCTCGATGGTTGCGGGTAAGGCTGTGTTGTCCAGGGCGCTGAATGCGACACGGTCGCCGCCGGCGTAGATTTCGTCGGTGCGTTGCGGCTTGACTCCGACCTCTGCCAGGAAAGCGCCCACCGTGCGCTGGTGCGTCCAGTAATCGTCTGTGCCCTCTTCGGTGCGCAACGTTACCGGCACAGCGCGCTCCACCTGAATGGCCCTCTGCGGATCGGCTGCGGCTGACAATGGCGGACGTACAGTGTCCTCGGCGCGGATCTGAACGCCGGCGGCGTCCAGGACATCGGCCACTGTTTCATAAGTGCCGCGAACGGTCTCCGTTTCCTCCCCGTCGTAGATGGTGTACTCTTCCTGTACTACCAGATAACCGGCGGCCATGATTCCTATCAGGCCGACTGCGCCCAGGATGAGCAAGATGATGCGTTTCAACGATTTTGGGGGAATTGGCATAAGCGTTTTGGAACGCGAGAAAGTGATGACAGGGCCTGGCGACAGGCCGCTTTCTCATCTCCAAACAAGTGTGTCCATGGAACCGATGGCCACCAGGCGATCCTGGGCACCCGAGGAAAACGCCTTAGTGCTGCTTCCTCCCGGACCTGACACGGTTCGACGGTCCTCGCTGCCAGGGACCCAGTCACCACCGGTCTCATGGACACAATGGACGTTAATTATATCAGGAATAGGTCCTGTCACAACTTATCTAATGATCCTCGAATGCGCGGTCTCCAATATGAGATCTCGAATATGAGACGTAGTCCGGCTTGAACTCAGTTCCAGTGGCCGAGTGATCCGGGGCCGCGATCGATTTCCCAGGGATAGATGATATAGGCGTCGGTCACAGCAGCGTAGTAGGTGGGTGTGTGACCGGGGTAGAGGGAGTGGGCCGGCTTGTAGTGCAGCACGCACGTTTCGGGATAGCCGCCGGCGCTGTCGATGCGCTTGCCCACGGTGACGATGTTGCGCCCTCGCGTCCACACATCGTCAACGACCAGCACGCGGCGTTCTTCCAGCACTTCATCAGATGGGAATTCGATAAACTCCGGCAATGCGTACCGTTGCTCGGGATGGATGTTGTTGGCTTCGGTGAAATCAGCCGGAAAGTCACTGGGGAATCGTACGGAGGCAGTCAGGATGTAGGTGATGTTCAGGGCCTCGGCCAACATACCGCCGGGCACCAATCCGCCGCGGGTGATGACCACCATAGAGTCGAATCGACCTCGAATTTGCGGAACCAGATAATCAATGAGTTTGTCTACATCTGACCAGGTAAGGACTTCTCGACGCACGGGATACTCCTCTCGATGTTGTCGTTGGGCGGAATGGCGGACGACGGTCGGGCTGTGTCGACGCGACACAACCCGACCGCTCATTGTTTATTTGCGAGACGGAAAACGCGTGAGCACGGTTGCGCCGTCCGGTGCGGGCAGACGCTTGCCCATTTCCACGCTCTTGGGCACGCGCAAAGAGCGCGTACCGCCGCCCAGCTGGTAGATTGAAAGCGGCGTGCCAGGCTCGGCCATATCTTGCGGCACAACCCCCTGTCCCAGCAGGTAGCCCTCGCTATCGATGGCGCAGCTGGTGACAGTGCCAACCACCTTGCCGCGGCGGTCCAGAATGGGATCGCCCAGTTCGGGACGCCGTACGGCTTTGTCGTTCATGCGGAAGCGAACGACGGTCTGGTCACGTTCCTGTTCGTGTTCGATGAACGCCTGGCGCCCGATGAAAAATGGTTTCCAGAGCTTCACATACGCCTCAAAACCGGCGTCGGCCGGGTTCAGTCCCAATGGCCCCGCCAGTTCGTGACCGTACAGGGGCAGGCCGGCCTCTGTGCGCGTGCTGTCTCTGGCGGCGAGGCCCGCAGGCTTCACGCCCAGCGGCTCTCCGGCCTCCAGCAATGCCTGCCACAGGGCAGGCGCTTCATCAGGGTGCACAAAGATCTCATACGCGGTGCGCTCGCCGGTGTAGCCGGTGCGCGAGATGATCAGGTCGAAGCCGCCTAAATTGCCTTCCGTGAGCCTGGCCCAGCCCAGCCGCTTAATACGGTGGGCCAGCGCGTCATCTTCACAAAGCGCCAGCAGTGTGTCGGTAGCTCGTGGGCCCTGCAGCGCCAGGTTCACGCGACAGTCGTCGCCCCACTGAGGGTCGCGTAAGTCACGCAGGGTGGCCGGGTTTTGCACCCGAATCCAGGGTCTTTCTTCGTCGATGCGCACGCGCCCTTCGTTGACGGCGTTGAGCCAGGCCCAATCCTTATCGTTATTGGAGGCGTTGACCACCATCAGATACTGTTGCGGGCCGCGACGATAGACCATCAGGTCATCTACGATCTCACCGTTGGGCAGCAACAGGTAGGTGTACTGTGACTGGCCGACCGATAGAAGATCAACGTCGTTGGAGGTCACGACGTTGAGGAAATTGGCAGCGTAAGGCCCGCTTACTTCCAGGACGCCCATGTGGCTGACGTCGAAGAGGCCGGCTGCTTCGCGCACAGCAGCATGCTCTTCGCTGACCGAACTGTACCACACCGGCATGTCCCAGCCGCCAAAGGGCACCATACGCGCCCCCATCTCCACGTGAGTGTCGTAGAGCGACGTGCGCCGCAAGGGAGCATCCTCAGGCTCTTGCCACTCAAAGGGTGGTAGGGCCTCTTCGTCACTGCCCGTGCTGCGCCAATGGCCGACGTAGTAGGGTTTGGTTGATTCTATGGCCTCAGCATTGGCCTCTGGCTTGTCCATGCTGCTGTCGGACGACACCGTTTGGGCGACGACTGCGCCCGGCAGTTTGCCGTACAGGTCCTCAGGATCGAACTGAGCGAAGCCGTCGGACAACGCCTGTAGCCATTCCGCGGCCTGTTGTGCAGTATCCTCATCTGAGAAGCGCAGCCGGTACTTCTGCTCATCACTGCGATGGAGTGTGGCGGGAACGTCGAAGTCGTGGCCCAGAAGGCGCGTTGGTTGCGAGTCGCCAACATCTAGAGCCAGCGCATTGCTCGTGAGCGCGGCGTGTAAGAACGCGGCGGCTACGTCACCGCGGACTTTGACGGTGTCGCCGGCGGCCTGTGGCGGCTTCTCGCCCGTCAACTGGCGGACGATTTCACGGCCTTTCTGCAACGCGCCGTAATCCACCTTGGCCCGCAGGCGTCGCTTGCCGCCCATGGCCCAGTAGAAGAACGGCTTGCACCCTTTAAGCACCGTGGCAATCGCCTCCGCCAGAAGATCGATCTCGCGGTCGCCGTAACCCAGCTGGCTGATCCAGACCGTGCCCAGACGTACTCCGGAGGCGGCAAAGGCGGACTTGTCGCCGGGAATTGTGTTGCGATTGGTCACAATGCCGGCCAGATCGAGGATGCGCGCGGCGATGTCACCGGTCAGCCCCACGCCATTGTTCTGGATGCTGCCGCGTGCATCCACCATGAGCAGGTGCGTCTGCGAGCCGCCGGCCACAATACGCAGGCCGTGTTCCTCTAGCTTCTGGGCCAGGCGTGATGCATTGCGCACGATGCGCTTTTGCAGCGCTATAAATTTGTCCGATTGTGCCAGGCGCAGAGCGAGGGCCAGCGCGGCCATGGTGTTGATGTGCGGGCCGCCCTGCTCGCCGGGAAAGACGGCGCGGTCGAGCTTGCGAACCAGGTCCTTGCGGTGGGTGAGGATCATTGCCCCGCGCGGGCCGCACAGGCTCTTGTGCGTCGTCGTCGTGACTACGTCGGCCACACCGATGGGGCTGGGATGTTCGCCGGAGGCGACGAGGCCAGAAATGTGCGATATGTCGGCCAACAGGTAAGCGCCCGCGCGGTCGGCGATGGCGCGGAAACGGTCCCAATCGACGATGCAAGGATAGGCGGAGTAGCCGGCGACGATAATCTGCGGCTGTGTCTCCATGGCGCGTGCTTCAACTGCGTCGTAATCCAGCTGTCCAGTCTCCTCGTCGACCGTATAGGGCACGGCATTGTACACGATGCCCGAGCGGTTGATGGGGCTGCCGTGACTGAGGTGGCCCCCGTGGTTGAGGTTCAGACCCAGAATAGTGTCGCCTGGTTCCAGCAACGCGGTGTAGACGGCGTTGTTGGCCGGGGCGCCGCTGAGGGGTTGAACGTTGACGTACAGATCGTCGGCGCTGACGCCATTGGTGGCAAACAGTTCTGCGGCGCGACGCCGTGTGAGCGCTTCCAGAATGTCTACATATTCTACGCCTTTATAGTAGCGCGGGTCGCTGTAGCGCCGATAATGAGCCAGCTCCTTCTCAAAATCGAGAATTTCTTCTTCTGTCAGGTCGCGGCTTTCTTCGCGTGGGTAGCCCTCGGCGTAAATATTGGCGAACGTACTGCCCATTGCCTCGCGCACGGCGTCGGGCGCCATACTTTCGGATGGAATTAATATAATGGTCTCGCGCTGCCGCTGGTCTTCGCGAGACAAAAGGTCGCTGAGGCCGGGATCTAGGGCGGCCAGCGAACCCTCAAAAATAAAATCATCAGCCATTGTAGTTACCTCGCTGAGTTGGGATTGGGATGTTAACTATTTGTACAGAGCTTCCCCCTGCGGCTGGATTTTAGCAGGAATCCTGCCACTTGCTAGTCAAATTGGCAATTTGTATGACAATTTCCCCCTGAGCGGTCAGGGAAGCAACAGCACGCTGCTGGTAGGCGACTTTCACGATATAATGCAACGTATGTTCAGGCTGAAAGAAGCGCACATCACAATAGTTGGTCTGGGCCTGATGGGCGGCTCGCTGGCTCTTGGCCTGCGTCCGCACGTGGAGCGTATTACAGCGGTCGATCTGGATGGCGAGACACGAGCGCTGGCGATGGGCGAGGGCCTTGTGGAGAGGGCAACGGCTGACCTGGGCAGCGGGCTACAGGGGGCCAATCTCGTGGTGCTGGCGACGCCGGTTGGCGGCATTTTGCGCGTGTTGGAACAGTTGCCGGCGTTGCGACCGGACGGGTGCTACGTATTGGATCTGGGCAGTACTAAAGGGGACATCTGCCAGGCGATGAATCGCCTTCCGGGCGACTTCGCTGCGATAGGTGGTCATCCTATGTGCGGCAAAGAAACCTCTGGCCTGCCGGCAGCCGAGGCCACGCTGTTTCGCGATCAGACGTTCGTTTTGTGTCGCACGCAACGCACAACAGAGGCGCTGGAGGTCGCCGTCCTCTCGTTGCTGCAGGCGCTGGAAGCCCGCCCTTTATTTTTAGCGCCGCAGCAACATGACCGTCTGGTCGGGCTTGTGAGCCATCTGCCCTATCTGATCGCCTCGCTGTTGATGGCGCAGGTCTCGGCGCACGCTGCCGAACAGGGACACACCTGGCAGGTCAGCTCTTCCGGCTTTCGTGACACGACGCGTTTGGCGGGGTCTGATCCGGGGATGATGGCTGACATTGTGCGCACCAATCGCACGGCTATCACGACCTGGTTGCGCCAGTATGGGGAGCGCCTGGATGACCTTGTGCAGATGTTGGACAACGACGATGATGAGGGTTTGTATGAGTGGCTGAAGGCGCGCCAGGGGGAGCACCATGCCTATCGCCGCCAGAAGCAGGACAGGTAGAATGGCGCAAGCAGAGACCCCCCATAGACAGGAGATGACGATGTTTTTACTGGTGATGGTTCTTGACGATGTGGCGCACCGGGATGACGTCTTGCAGGCGTGGGTTGACGCCGGAGTTCGTGGCGTGACGATCCTGGAAAGCACCGGTATTAATCGCGTCTTGCACCGTAGCGAGGCGCAACCCATGTTTATGGGCTTCAGCCAGATCTTTGGCGGCGCCCGCGTGGGGCACAATACGCTGTTTGCAGTCATCGAATCGATGGAGGTAGCGGAGGCCGCGGTGGAGGCCACTCAGGGTGTGGTGGGCGACCTGAGCGAACCGGATACCGGCGTTGTTTTTGTCGTTCCCGTGACCAGGATGTGGGGCGCACAGATACCGGCAGCGCGGGATGTTACCGGAGAGCAGTAATCCACACTTCCCAGCGCCTGTTTACTTGTTCGCCGCTGTTGCGCCCAGCAGCGTAGCCCTGGCGCGTTTCGTTTATCCTTACTCGCAATCGTAACGTTGGAGCTTACTTATGCCCTGGCTTATCTTCTTCGTGTCATCGGCCATCGTCGTCTACGCGGCCATTAAGCTGGCGGAGTACGGCGATGTCATTGCTGTGCGCACCAATCTGGGCGGTCTACTTGTAGGCACCATTCTGTTGGCAGGCGCTACCTCGTTGCCGGAGTTGATCACTTCGGTGAGCTCGTTCAGACTCGGTGCGCCAGATCTGGCGGCGGGCAATTTCTTCGGCAGCAACATGGTGAATATGTTTGTACTGGCGCTGGTGGACATGCTCAATCAACAGGTGCCCCTGTTGCGGGGCCAGGCGATCACGCAGACGCTGACGGCGGCGCTGGCAGTCACTCTGACGACGGTAGCCACCATATTCGTGGTGGCCGACGTAGACCTGGTAATCGGCTGGGTGAGTGTGGAAAGTTTGTTGCTGATCGTGCTGTACTTTGGCGGGGTCTGGCTCGTCCAACAGGAGGGTAAACTGGATGGGCGCAGGTCGGCAGGCCCTGAGGTGGTGCCCACTGAGGATTTTCCGTCGCTGCGCAGGGGATTGATCGGCTTCACTGTAGCCGCAGTCGTGCTGCTGGCAGTGGTGCCCCAGTTGGTACAGGCCAGTTCTGAAATAGCCACGCTGACGGGGCTGGGGGAAAGCTTCGTGGGAACGGCGCTCCTCAGTATTGTGACGTCGCTGCCTGAACTTCTGGCGGCGTACACCGCCGTACGCCTGGGCTCGGTGGAACTGGCAGTCGGCAACCTGTTCGGTTCCAGCGTGTTCAACATGCTGGGTATTGGCATCGCTGACTTCTTTTATCTTGAGGGTAGTTTTCTTAGCGCGGTCAGCAACGATTTCGCTCTGGTAGGGTTGTTCGGCGTGTTGCTGACAGTCATGGCCCTGGTGGGCAACCTGGCGCGCATTGAGCGGCGCGTTCTGTTCATTGAGTTAGACGCATTGGCCATTGCCATCACCTATTTGCTGGCGATGTACATCTTGTATCTCGGCGGTATGGGGATATAGGCCGGTGTGGTTCCGGCTCAGGGGAGAGTTGTTTCACCCATTAAATAGCGGTCCACCTCACGCGCTGCGCCGCGCCCATTGTTTCCTTCCTCCCAGCGCACATCCACAGTTTCCACAGCCTGTAATTGCCCCTGGTCGTCACCGTGAAAGCGGTTGGTCATGATACAGTAGCGGCGCGGGTCATGGCCAAAGACGCCGGCTGCTTCGGTCTGCCCGTAATCAAGCCGGTAGATTCGCGGCCATTGGGGCCAGGGGTTTTCGGGTGCGCGTTGTGCGGGCGGCTGGGGCATAATCTCCAACTGCACCAGGCTGCGGCAGCCGTGGCGCGCGGCCGTCGCCACGCAATCGGTCCCAGTGTCGCCGCCGCCGATGACGATGACGTCTTTGTCGCGGGCCGAGATGTAGCGCCCATCCCGATGGTTGCTGTCCAGCAGGCTCTTGGTGTTGGCGTGGAGGAAATCGACGGCAAAGTGGATGCCCTGTAGACGGCGTCCCGGCGCGTCCAGATCGCGCGGTCTGGTGGCGCCGGTGCACAGGACCACAGCGTAGTGAGCCTGCAGCAATTTCTCGACCTCGTAATCCTCACCTACCTCTGTATTGGTGACAAAGTGGACGCCGGCCTCCGCCATTAGATCCACGCGCCGCTGAACGAGCCTTTTTTCCAGCTTCATGTTGGGGATGCCGTAGGTGAGCGGGCCTCCAATGCGATCCGCGCGCTCGAAGACGGTTACCTGGTGGCCCACGCCATTCCACTGGTCGGCGCAGGCAAGGCCGGCGGGTCCGGAGCCGACGATGGCAACGCGTTTTGCAGTGCGCTGCGTAGGGGAAGTTGTTGGCGCGTGAGGTCGCCGGCGACGGATGGGGAGGGGCCAGACGCGCCTTCTTTTTGCGGGGACGGCAAATCGTCCAGTGTCTTCAGGTGTCTCTGTAACCAGCGCCGGTACGGCTGTGCGCCGGCGATGCGACTCTTTAGTTCGTCGTCGGAGACAATGGCGCCGGCGCGGGTGTCAACGAGTAACAGCCGTCCAGGCTGCAGGCGCCCCTTACGCACCACCTGCTCGGGTTCAACGTCCAGCACGCCTGCCTCCGAAGCCAGGATGATGCGCTTGTCTCTGGTTATGACGTAGCGCGCGGGTCGCAGCCCGTTGCGGTCCAGCACGGCGCCGACGATGTGGCCATCGCTAAAGGCTATCGCTGCCGGGCCGTCCCAGGGTCAGGGTTCCATCAGGCAACTGTGGTACTCATAGAATGCGCGCAGGGCGTCGTCCATAGTCTCATGCCGCGACCAGGGTTCCGGAATCATTATCATCACCGCGTGGGGCAGGGATCGCCCGGCCAAGGCCAGCAGCTCCAGGCAGTTGTCAAACATGGCAGAGTCGCTGCCGCTTTCGTCAATGATGGGCAGCAGATCGGTGGCGCGGGCTTCGAACAGCCGGGCCGGGAGTTGTGCCTGGCGGGCGCGCATCCAGTTGACGTTGCCGCGCAGGGTGTTGATTTCACCGTTGTGCATCAGATAACGATTGGGGTGCGCTCGCTCCCAGCTGGGAAACGTGTTGGTGCTGAAACGGGAGTGCACGAGGGCCAGGGCGCTTTGCAGCTGTGGGTGGCTCAGATCGGGGTAGTAGTCGACCAGTTGTTGTGGCGTCAGCATACCCTTGTAGACGATGGTGCGTGAGGAGACGCTTGCAGCGTAGAAACGCCCGCCCGCGCATCGCGCCCCGTTTACGGCGCGGCGGCGGATGACGAACAGTTGCCGTTCAAAGGGCAGGCCCGCCGGCGTGTCCGGCGCGCGTTGGATGAATACCTGGCGCACGCAGGGCTCCGCGGCGCGGGCAGTCGCGCCGAGGCTGCGGTTGGCGGTGGGTACGCTGCGCCAGCCCAACAAAATCTGCCCCGCCCGGCGCACAGAGGCCTCGAATTGCGCTTCCTGCTTCTGGCGCGCCTCGGGCCCGCGCGGCAAAAAGAGCATGCCTACACCTTAATCGCCGGCGGGCGGCAGGTCAAATCCTTAACCAGTGGAGACGTTTCTGAAAAAAGCATCGGGCAACTGCAGCATGATGCCCGCTCCGTAATTGCACTCTCTGTTTGTGAAAAGTGGGGTATACGGCCAAGGGGAGGAGGGGATAACCGGCGGGTTACGGCGCGCCGAGAAAATTAAGCAGGAGGCTGTTCACGCGTGGCGCCGCTTCGTGTTGAACCCAATGGCTGGCCTCGTCAATGTAAACGAGCCGTCCATCATCGCACATCTGTAGGCTGAGGTGGGCCAGCGACGGGCCCAGAGCCACGTCCTTTCTGCCCCAGATGATCAGCGCCGGCTGGCTGACGCGCTGGGTCGCGGGCTGGCTCGACGAAGCGCGTCGCAGGGCGCGATACCAGTTGAGCATGCTGTGCAGCGCCCGCGGTCGCCGCCACGCCCGGCGATATGGCTGCAGATGGCGGGCAGCGAAAGCGCCCGGTCGGCTGCTTAGCCTCATCAACAGGGCTGCTCCGAGGCCGTTGCCTGCACCCAAAACCTGCTCGGGCAGCCACGGCAGCTGAAAGAAGGCGGCATAGGCGCTGCCTAGCTGCTGCAGCGGATTCTGTAACAGGTGGCGGCGCATGACGCCGGGGTGGGGGGCATTCAGGATTACGAGGCGCTGTACTAGATGGGGATAGTTGAGCGTGGCCCACCAGGCGATTACGCCACCCCAGTCATGACCCACGAGGGTCACGGTGCGACGCCCGCTGCACTCTATTAACCCCTTTACGTCCGCGGCGAGCACGTCGGGGGTGTAAGCGTCCAGTCCCCGTGGTTTGTCGCTGAGGTTGTATCCGCGTTGGTCCGGCGCCCACACGCGCCAGCCCGCGCCGGTCAACGCCGGCAACTGGCGTTGCCAGCCGCGCCAGAACTCCGGAAAACCGTGCAACAAGATGGCCAGCGGCCCGTCTTCAGGGCCGGTCTGCACGGTGTGCAGATAGACTCCGTTTGTGGCGATGTAGCGGTGTTTGAGGGCCGGCCGGCTGGTTTGCGCTGACGCGCTGTCCATATCACATTACCTGTGGCGGTCGGACCGCAACTGGTCAAGGTATTCGCTGCCTCGACGTGGTTCAGGCGACGTAGACGGTCTTGATATTGACGAATTCCTTGATGCCATAAATGCCCAGCTCTCGCCCGTAGCCGCTTTCTTTGATGCCGCCGAACGGCAGGCGTGGATCAGACTTTACAAAGGCGTTGACGAAGCAGCAACCGGCTTCGAGCTCCTCGGCGGCGATGCGCTGGCCCTTCTCCAGATCACGGGTAAAGACCGCCGCGCCGAGCCCGAATGAACTGTCGTTAGCCACCTCGATTGCCTGCGCCTCATCGGCCACAGGGATGATGGCGGCTACGGGACCAAATAGCTCTTCGTCGTAAGCGGGCATGCCTTTGCCCACGTCTGTAAGCACGGTTGGCGGATAGTAAGCGCCCGGCCCATCAGGGATTTCGCCGCCAAGTAGAAGCGTAGCGCCCTTTTCTATGCTTTCCTGCACCTGCCGGTGCAGATCGTCGCGCAAATCGGTGCGCGCCTGCGGGCCAACTTCGGTGTCTTCGTCCAGGGGATCGCCCATGTTCATGGCGCGCATTTTCTCTACAAACATCTGCTCGAACGCCTGGCGATTATTGCCGGTGACGATGAAGCGTTTGGCTGCGATGCAACTTTGTCCGGAGTTGATCAGCCGGCTGGCCACACAGGTTTGCGCGGCGTGCTCCAGGTCGGCGTCGTCGAGAATAACATAGGGATCGCTACCGCCCAGTTCCAGCACCGTTTTCTTTAGCATCTCTCCCGCTTTGGCCGCAACTGCCTTGCCGGCAGGTGTACTACCGGTTAGCGTCACGGCGCGCACGTGGGGGTTCTCGATGATGGCGTCCACTTGCTTGCTGCTGACGAGCAACGTGCGAAAGACATCTTGCGGAAAGCCTGCTTCCTGGAAGACGTCCTCGATGGCCAGGGCGCAGCCGGGGACGTTTGACGCGTGTTTGAGCACGCCGACGTTGCCGGCCATCAGATTGGGCGCAGCAAAGCGGAAGACTTGCCAGAAGGGGAAGTTCCAAGGCATGACGGCCAGCACCACACCGAGTGGCTGAAAGGTGACGAAGCTCTCGCGCGCATCGGTTTCTACTATTTCGCGCTGCAAGAATGTTTCGGCGTTTTCCGCGTAATAGTCGCAGACCCAGGCGCACTTATTGGCCTCCGAGCGTCCGTCTTGCAGGGGCTTGCCCATTTCTTCGGTCATGAGCCGGGCGAATTCATTGGCGCGATCGCGCAGAATCTGCGCGGCCTGACGCATGTAACCGGCCCGCTCGGCAAACGACGTCTGACGCCAGCTCTGGTAGGCTGCATCGGCCGCCTCGATGATGGTTGCAGCCTCGCCGGGCGAATGCTCCTCATATTCTCTTATCGTTTCGTTGCTCGTGGGGTTTACTGCCACTATCGTCATGAGTCACTTTCTCCGTGTTAGTTCTGCTAAGACGGGGCGGATTGGCAGTAATGTGGTTCTGGCGCTACCGGTTGTGCCCTTATTCGTGGACGACGCCGGCCATCATCAGGCCAAGCTCCTCGGCGGTGGCCTCGTCGTGTGTCAGGGTGCCCATGATGCGCCCCTCGTAGATGACAGAAATACGGTCGGACAGGGCAAGGATCTCGTCCAGATCTTCTGATATCAACAGGGTGGCGATGCCCTCTTCTCGCAATCGCACAAGAGTCTTATGTACGTATTCGATGGCGCCGATGTCCAGGCCACGGGTCGGCTGCGCGGCAATTACCACCTTTGGTCCGCGCGAGAGCTCCCGGGCCAGGATCAGTTTCTGGATATTACCGCCAGAAAGGCTCTTTGCCGGCGTTTCCAATGACGGCGTCTTAACATTGAAGCTGCCCACCAAATCGACGCAATTCTTGCGTATGGTACCAAAGTTGAGAAACCCGGTCCGTGAGTATGGCTTCTTGTGATGATCACGCAAAATCAGGTTTTCAGAAACGCTGAATTCGCGAATCATGCCTTCTTTCATGCGCTCTTCCGGAATGTAGGAGAGCCCTTTCTCAATTAGGTGGCTGGGTGGCATCCCGGTGACGTCATCGCCGCCGAGGAATACCTTGCCCTGCGTAGCCTCGCGCAACCCGGCGATTACCTGGGCAAGCTCGCGCTGGCCGTTGCCAGAGACGCCGGCCAATCCCAGGATCTCGCCCTCGCGCACCTCAAGACTGACGCCCTGTAGGGCGGGCGTCTCACGGTCGCTGAGTGCGTGTATGTTTTCGACCTTTAGCCGTGTCTCGCCAAGCTCGCCAGGCCCCCGCTCCAACTGTTGGCTTAATTCGCGACCCACCATCATCTCCGCCAATGCGCGTTTCGACGTCTCTTCTGTGGGAACGCGGCCCACAAGTTTGCCGTCACGTAAGACCGAGACGCGGTCGCTGATATCCATCACTTCGTGCAACTTGTGCGAGATAAAGATGAGCGAATGCCCTTCCGCTGCCATTTGTTGCAGCGTCTCGAAGAATTCCTCGACTTCCTGGGGCGTTAGCACGGCGGTGGGCTCGTCAAGAATCAGCAGGTCGGCGCCACGGTAGAGGGCTTTGATGATTTCCACTCGCTGCTGCTGGCCTACGGAGAGCTGCCAGATGCGGGAGAACGGATCGACTTGCAAACCATAGGCCTTGGCCAGTTTATTGATGCGCTCTGCCACACGCTCCAGGTCCGTCAATGGCCCACGGGAGGAGGGGAGGCCCAGCGCCACGTTTTCGACGACCGTAAGTGAAGGCACCAGCATAAAGTGCTGGTGAATCATGCCGATCCCCAGTCGAATGGCGTCAGATGGCGATTCTATCTGCACCGGCTCGCCGTTAAGCAGCATTTCACCCTCATCCTGCTGATAGAGACCGTAGAGGATCTTCATCAGGGTACTCTTACCGGCGCCATTTTCACCCAGCAGGGCGTGAATCTCACCGGCGCGCACGTCGAAGTCGACGTGATCATTGGCCAGTACACCGGGAAAACGCTTAACGATCTGGCGCATCTCGGCGTGCTTAATACGGATGTTGTTTGTCGCGGGTGTTGCAGAAGTTGTGGTAGTCATATCGATCGCTAATCCAGGTAGTATGATTGGAGGCTGACCACCGGGCCAGCCTCCAATCAACTCGTTGATGCTTGATTACTACTCGCTCGGTCCGGTCATGCCTTCCAACAACTGTGGCAGATACCAGAGCTCTTCATCGGTGATGGTTTCACCGGCGGGCACATACTCCGTGCCATCCTGCAGGATGATGGGGCCTTCCCAGGGATTGACGTTGCCGGCTGCGTAGTCGGCGATGAACTCGTCCAGGGTGGCCTCCCACTCATCCGTCAGACCGGGCCCCATGATCCAGCCAACGTGTGTTTCATCGTTGTTGGTCAGGTCGTCCCAGTGCGGATCAAGCCACTGCCAGGACTGGGTCCAGGTGCCGTCGATGACCTGCTGAGCAACCTCCAGGTAGGAGGGGCCCCAGTTGAAGTAGGGCACACCCAGGCAGATCTCCGGCGCATTGTCGCAGGCGCCTTCGTAGTCGTACGGCACGGCCCAAATGCTATCGCCCTGGCGCGCGCGCTGTCCGGTAACGTCGATACCTTCTGTGGTGTCGATGCCGCTGATGACAACGTCGTGACCGGTGTCGATGAAGTTGTTGGTGACTTCTGTGGGATCCAGCGTGACGCCGGGGATGTTGAACCAGAAGCCGATCCAGGTTACTGTGAACTGCAGATCGTCCGCGCTCTCGCCGCGATAATTCTCGTAGCAGTAACGGGCGCCTTCATAAGCGGCAGCCGTCAGACGGCGTGTTTCGAAGTTGATCAGGGGGCCAAGGTAACCGATCCGGCCGGTTTCCGTAGCCAGGGCAGCAGCGCAGCCGGCGATGACCTTCATGTCTTCCATGCGGCCCATCAGGTTGCCCAGGTTAGGGGGCGCCTGATAGTCGCGCCCATCTTCCCAGGAATCGTCGCCGGAGATGTTGACGAAGACGATGTCCGGGTACTTCTGTGCCACACCCAGCGTGTCTTCTTCAAACTCGTCTGAGGTGGTCAGAATCAATTGGGCGCCCTCGGCGACCATATCGTCCACAACACCTTCCAATGTCGCTTCCGGTTTGTCGGCCGCGTTAAGCGATTCGAAGAGGATGGCTCGCGAGCCGGGGATGTTTTCTTCGACGTAGCGGGCGCCTTCGGCGTGCGCCTGGCTCCAGCCACGGTCATTCATGGGCCCCACGAGAACGACGCCGAAGACCAGATCGCCTTCAACGCCGCCCATGCCGGCCTCTTCAGCATCCGCTTCTTCGTCGTCCCCTTCATCTTCAGCCGGGGGCGGCGGCGCGCCTTCCATCACGACGAGCTCGCCGCTGATGATCTGCTCTACGGTCTCGTCGGCCAGGGCTCTGACGTCCTCAGGAAGGTCGAAGTTAGGGTTGTACTCCATGACCAGACCGCCGTTGGCCAGCGTTGCTGCATAGGCCTGTCCGCCGAGCGTGCCGCTGGCGATGTTGTCCATGATGTCTTCCAGGACGAAGGTCCAGTCATACACCTGGTTGGCGACCACAGTCTCGGGGGCCAGTTCGGTCTGGCTGGACTGTGTTCCGTACCAGGGAATACCTTGATCTTGTGCGACGCTAATGGCGCCAACAACCATCTGGGCCGTGCCCGTCAGGCCATCGGCTCCGGCGTTAACGTGCGTTGAGGCGGCTTCAGATGCCAGCGCTACGTCGCTGAAAGAGCCGATGTAGTTGACGTTAACATTGATGTCGGGATCTGTGCCTTCCGCACCTAGCACGAAGCCGTCGACGTAAAGCTGCGCATCACCGGTCTCGATGGGACCGACGACGCCGAGAGTACCGGTCTCGGAGAGGCTGGCGGCGATAACGCCCAGGACGTAGCCGCCCTGTTCGGAACGCGCCTCGTAAGCGAAGACATTGGTGATACCTTCGTCGACGAAGGTGGCCACGGTGGTGCCGTGGGCGAAGCTGGTCTCAGGGAAGTCCGGGGCGATTTCGCGCAACGCGCTGCCATACTGCGAGCCGTGAGCGATGATCAGATTGTAGCCCTGGCTGGCGTAGTCGCGAATGGCGGCGGCTGCGTCGTCAACCACGAACATATTCTCGGAGTGATCGAAGTCGAAGTTTTCCTCGCCCAGTTCTTCCTGCATGGCCAAGAGCGAATCATACATACTCTGGCTGAACGCAAGGTCATTTACGGCGCTGGGCATGACCACTGCCACGCGGAAGGGGCCGCTTGGCTCTTCTGGTTCGCTAACCTCTTCACCGTCATCGGTGGTCGTTTCGCCGTCGGTGTCCGGTTCGCTGGTTGGTGTCTCGGTATCTGGCGTGCCGCCACAGGCGACGGCGATCATGGCCAGTGTCAAGAGCAGAGCCAGCCAAAAATAGCGTTTCATGTTCTCCTCCTAGATACTAGGAATTGCGACTCTGTAGTAAACGTGCTTGCTAAGTGTGTCAATTTACGCTTCTTGCTCGTCCTCACCTCCTACCAGGGACAGAAGGCAAATACCCCCTATCCATACTCGAGATAATTGTTACTCACCCCGTTCGTAGATCTTGGTAAGCGCGGCCGGTTGGCGCACGCGTTGAACGGTAAACACCAAAACGATGATTGTCAGCACGTAGGGCATCATCACTGCAAGGTCCGAGGGGATGGGAATACCCAGGACCTGCACCCACACCTGGAGTGCATTTACCAGGCTGAAGATGAGAGCACCGAATAGCACCCCGTAGGGACGCCAGCCACCGAAGTAGACCAGCGCCACAGCAATGAAGCCCTGACCGGCTGTCATATTCTGCTGGAAGACGTTAAGTAGCGCAATGGAGAGGGAAGCGCCGGCCACGCCGGCCAGCGTTCCACCCAGCGTGACGGTAAAGTAACGGACGGCAGCCACGCTGACGCCCAATGAATCGGCAGCCTCGGGATTTTCACCCACTGCGCGGATTTTGAGGCCAATGGTTGTTTTGTTCAATATGAACCAGGCAATAGGTACGAGCGCATAGGCCCCGTACACCAAAAGGTTGTGCCTGAAGAAGATGCCGCCAATGACGGGGATGTCGCTTAGAAAAGGGATGGGCAGGGCCCGAAAGCCGCTGACCGTTTCGACGTTGCCCAGCAGCTTCTGGAACAGTAAGTCGCTCATACCGAGGCCGAAAAGGTAGACGCCAATACCGCTGATGCCCTGCTCCGCCTGCAGGGTGACGCTGATGAAAGCCATAGCCAGGCCCATCAGTGCGCCTATGAGGATAGCGGCAAGGATGCCATAGAGCAGGTTGCCCGTTCTGAAAAGGGTGTAGAAGGCAGCAAAGGCGCCCATGAGCATCATGCCATCAACGCCCAGGTTGAGCACACCGCTGCGCTGGCCAAAGGTTTCGCCGATAGCTGCGTATAAGTAGGGAGTTGCCAGGCGAATACCGGACGTGAGGATACCGATAAGGACTTGGGCGGAAAGTAGTTCGCTGATCATAGGTTCACCTCAGGGGCGGCGCCGGGTGCTGGTTCTTCGTCAAATTTGTCAGCAATGAGGGCTTCGTCTGCTTCCTGTGCTCGCGCCTGCCGCAGCCGCGCCGCTCTACGGCTCCAGATTTCACTGCTGACGACGAAGACCACAACCAGGCCATTGAGCGCGATGACCAGGGCTGAAGGCACCTGGGAGACGCGCTGGAGGCTGTTAGCCCCAACAAGTAAGGCTCCGAAGATGAAAGAGGCGGGGATTGTGCCGATAGGGTGCAGCTTGCCAAACAGGGCGGCTACGATGCCGTTGAAGCCGGCCGATCCTGTGAAACCGGCAGCTGAGCCATCGGTGAACATGAAGTGGTGTACGCCGTAGACCTGAATGGCGCCGCCGAGGCCGGCGAAGGCGCCGCTGAGGAGCAATGAGAGCACCACGTAGCGCTTGACGTTGACGCCAGCGTAGCGGGAGGCATCGGGGTTGAGGCCCACGGCGCGGATGCGATAGCCTATCGTGGTACGCCAAAGAAAAATATAAACCAGAACGGCCAGAATGACGGCGATAAGCGCGCCCAGGTGCAGGCGTGTGGGCACCATGCGCGGCAGGTCAAAGGCACGCGATAAGCGCGCCGTTTCTGGAATGCGAGAAGCTCTCTCCAATTGCACGGGGTCGATCATCGGCCCGCGCAGCAGGAAGTTCATAAACTGCACGGCGATGGCGTTCATCATGATCGTGCTCAGAATTTCGTTAACGCCGTAGTAGGCCTTGAGCAGGCCGGGGATGCCGCCCCACACGGCGCCGGCCAGGAAGCCGACCAGCATGGCCGCGGGCACGATGACGATGGCGGGCTGCTCGGGAAACGTCAGGCCGATATAGGTGGCAGAAATGGCGCCGGCGATTAACTGTCCCTCACCGCCGATGTTAATCACACCGCCGCGGAAGGCGATGCAGATGCCCAGACCTACCAGGAGCAAGGGCGTGGCCTTGACGATGGTGTCAGCGATGGCGTTAGTTGTGCCAAACGCGCCCCTGAACATTGCACCGTAGGCTTCCAGCGGATCTGCCTGTAGCAGAAGGAGCATGATGGCGCCCACACCGAGTGCGGCCAGCGTGGCAAATACGGGCAACAGGGCATCGAAAAGGCGTCCTAGGAGAGGGTATCTGGCGAGAGTTCGTAGCATAGTTATCCGTCTTCTATACTGATTGGTGGTGTCAATCCGGTTACAAGCACATTGTTGCCATTGTCTCTGTACATCACCGCTCTACTTTTCTTCAAAATGCGTGCCCAGGGCCAGCGGAGGGGAAACGCGGAGGAATTGCGCCAGGGGCCGCTGCACAGAACGCGGCATCCAGGAGATGAGTCGCACCGTCAGATCACTGCTGGAGATGAGCAACACGAGAATCATCAGAATCCAGGGTAGCGTATTGAAAGCCACAACTGATACTTGCGGGAAGCGACCCTGCAGATAGCTGGCCAGGGCCTTGGTCGCACCGAACAGCACGGCTCCGACAGCGCCGCGCAACGGCGACCAGCCGCCGAAGATGACGATGGCTAGAGCGATCCAGCCGAAGCCACGCACGTGACCGTCGGACCAGCCGAGCTTCACATTCAGCGAGTAGGTGGCGCCGCCAATCCCTACCAGTGCGCCACCCAGAATGGTATAGAGGTAACGGAGGCGATTAACGTCTATGCCACGAGCGAAAGCGGCCTCCGGGCGCTCGCCTGCTCCGCGCAGATGTAAACCGTATTGCGTGCGGGTGAGGAACCACCAGGTGAACAAAATCAACAAAATGCTGAAGTAAACGGTGACGTCCTGATCGAAGAAGATGGGACCGAGAATGGGGATCTCCTCAAGCAAGGGAATGCCGCTGCGCGTCACCAGAGGACCCGGCGTCCGCGTGTAGTTCTGGCCCAGAAAAGCGCTGAGATCATCCCCCAGCAAGGTCAGCACGAAGCCAATGGCCACCTGGTTCTGGCGCAGGCGGATGCTGCCAAAGGCGACGATGAAAGCAAATAAGGCGCCAACGATGGCTGCAGCCAGAAAGCCGATCCAGACGTTGTCCGTTTTCAGCGCTACAACAAAGCCGGTCATGGCTGACATCAGCATAGTGCCGTCGAGTGAAAGGTTGATGACACCGGCGCGTTCGGTGATGATCTCGCCGCACACGGCGATGATCAGTGGTGTGGATTGCAGGATGATTGAAGCGAATATGCGAATCATTTCAGCTTCGCTCATCAATCGCCTCCCGGTACGTTGGTGCCCGCCGTCTCGACGTGGCTGGTTGGTTTTTCCGCCGGTTCATCCACTCCGGCCCGGTCGCGACGCCCCAGACCCAATTTCGTCGAATCTCTAAATAGGAGAACAAAGAGGACCATGACACCGGTTAGGATGCCGCCCAGCGCAGAGTGCAGCTGGGTGCGTAGCTGCAGCGTGATGCTGCCATTGAGTACTGCCGAGAAAAAGAGAGCGATGAGCGGCACCCAGAAAACACGGTACGAGGCCAGCATGACCACCAGCAGGGCAAGGAAGCCGATACCTCCGGAGATGCTCTGGCGCAGGCTCTCGAACCAGCTCAGGACGCGGACTGCGCCGCCCAACCCGGCCACGGCGCCACAGAGCATCATGGCCAGAATAGTTTCTCGCTCGCTGGAAACGCCCAGCAAGAAGGCCGAATAGGCATTGCGCCCCAGCGCTTTGAGTCGCAGACCCCAATAGGTGTCTCGCAGGGCGACGAATATGATCACAAATATGATGACGGTGAGCAGCAGGGAGAGAGGACTGAAGCGCGAATCAGCGAATCGGGGCAACAGGGCGGCTTCGTGAAATGGCGCAGTGCCCCGGAAACCACCTCCTTCTGGCGGCTGCCAGGGCCGTGAAATGAGATAGTTGGTGAGGATGATGGCCAGATTGTTCAGGGCCAGGCCGCTGAAGATTTCGTGGACGCGCCCGCGCGTCTTGAGCACGGCCGAGAGAGCGCCCCACAGGGCGCCAAAGGCCATGGCTACGATGATTTGCAGCGTGATCTGCAGCGCAGGGGGAAGCTGAAGGGACAGGGCAACCCAGCTGGCGCCGATGGCACCCATGATGATCTGGCCTTCAATCCCAATGTTCCACAGACCGGCCCTGAAAGTGACCAGCAACCCAAGCGAACTGAGCAGCAGTGGAATCCAGAAGGCGATGACGCTCAGCGCGCTGGATTGGCTGCCAAAAGCGCCTTGATAAAGGGCGACAAATGACTCAAGTGGATTCGCTCCAAAAACAACGAGCAAAATCGTTGTGAATAGCAAGGCGGCAATTACTGGAACCGCCGGCCACAACCAGGCAATCAGGCGTTGTGCACTGCCCTCCTGTACGTCTGATTGTTGGCTCATTCCTCTCCTCCGATCAAATGGCCAAGTTCCTCTACGGTGGTATTTCCGGCGTCAACGATTCGCGACATGCGACCGCCAAAAAAGACGGCGATGCGGTCGCTGCGCTCGGTGATCTCGTCCAGGTCAGCGGACATGAAGAGGATGGCCGTACCATCTTCACGGCGCTGATAAAGTTGCTCCCAGATCCAGTCGGCGGAGCGCACGTCCAAACCCCGCGTTGGATGTTCCAGCAACAACAATTTTAGCTTACTATTTAGAAGGGCGAAAAGTAATCGCTGCTGGTTGCCGCCGGACAGCTCGTCAGCAAGGGAATTTGGCCGGCCAATAACCTGATAATGGTCGATGCGGTGCGTGGCTTCTTGACGGGCACTGTCCCAATCAATCATCAGCGACTCTTGTGGTCGAGCAAGAACGAAGTGTTCAGTGAGCGTCAGACCGGACACCAGCCCCTCTTCAAGACGGCCGGCCGGTATATAAGCTACCCCGTTCTCTTTTCTGTAATGATAGGATAGGTTTGTAATGTTCTGCCCATCAAGGATGATGCGGCCCTCGGCAGGCTGCAGTAGCCCGGCGCAGGCCTGTTGCAGGAGGCGCTGACCGCTGCCTTCCAGACCGGCCAGACCGAACACTTCGCCACGCCGCACCGTGAGATTGATATTCTCTACGTCAAGTTGATAGGTGTGGATGGCCAGGTCCCGTATTTCCAACATCGGCTCGCCCAGCTCAGATTCCGGTCGCTCCCTTCGCTGTGGGATCTGTTCGAACATGAGCTGTACCAGCTTGCGCGTAGGGCAAGGGATTTCCGTTTCGCCCACGAGCTTGCCCTGTCGCAGGACAAAAGCATGCTCGCATAACTCCTGGACTTCCTCCAGTTTGTGCGAAACCAGGAGCAACGTCTTGCCCTCTTCATGCGCCAGGGTGCGCATGGAGTCGAACAGCAGCTCCTTCTGCTCAGCGCTGATTCCGGTTGTCGGCTCGTCCAGAATCAGAACTCTGGCGCCGCCGGCAAGCAAGCGGATCAGTTCCAGTTGCTGTCGTTCTCCCATGGACAGGGCGTCGATGTACTGATCGGGATCGACTGTGAATCCGTATCGCGAGCCGAGTTCTATGAGCTCGCGTCTGGCCCGGCCGAAGTTGAGCCGAACGCCGTCTTCACGGCCCAGCAAGTAATTCTCAAGGACATTGAAGGGAGGAAAATCGTGAGGGTCCTGATACACCATGCCCACGCCGGCAGCCAGAGCCTGAGCAGGAGACTCGAAGTCGACCGG
Source organism: Candidatus Sulfomarinibacteraceae bacterium (assembly GCA_035464315.1). Lineage (GTDB taxonomy): Bacteria > Chloroflexota > Anaerolineae > Promineifilales > Promineifilaceae > JAAYYY01. The sequence goes on along the minus strand of DATHSI010000209.1, from coordinate 5,732 downwards.
TTGCCCGTCCAGGATGATATGCCCGCTATCGGCCGGCTGGTAGCCGGATAGAATCTTCATCAAAGTACTCTTGCCCGCGCCGTTCTCGCCCAGGAGTCCATAAATGCGCCCCTCCTCAAGCGTGATACTTATGCCGTCATTGGCCTTGACGGGACCAAAGTACTTCCTTATATCTTGTAACTCAACACGCATGTAGAAGGTGTCTCCTGATCGGCTGGCGTGTTTGGATGGTGATCGTGTGTACTAGCAACTGCAAGCAACAGGGGCGAGAATACCTTTAAAAAGGTCTTTCGTCCACTGTAGCTACTCAGTTCTTCCTGTGACATTTGTCACGATTTTCCGATCGTTTTTCCAGACGTTTCTGGACAGCTTTTACCATATTCCCGGCACGAGGGAGTATGATAATCCATATTTTACCCAGGAATTTGCCGATTCGTCACACAAATTAATAATCTTAGGTTAAAATATGTCATACAACCTGATGATCGCACAAATATTGCGATTGTGCAAATTTGAACGATAGGCACTGGTTCTCTTCCGGCCGGTCGCCATAAGCAATGAGGTGGATTCCATGCACACTGTACAACGACAAGGACAACGTGTCAGGCGCTATGAGACGCCTGCTACACTGGAGGACGCGCTGGCGTTGCTGGCTGAGCACGGCGAGCGGGCGCGCATCATGGCCGGCGGCACCGACCTGATTCTGGAACTGGAACGCAATGCGCGGCAGGGAATTGAGGTTCTCATCGACATTACGCGCCTGGAAGGGTTGAACGAGATCACCCAAGACGAGGATGGCACGATTCACCTTGGCCCGTTAGTAACGCACAATCAGGTGGTCGCCTCGCCGTTGATCACGGAACACGCGTTGCCATTAGCCCAGGCTTCGTGGGAGGTCGGATCGCCGCAACTGCGCAATCGCGCCACCATTGCCGGCAATCTGATTACGGCCAGTCCTGCCAATGATACGATTTCGCCGCTGTGGGCGATGAAGGCGGCGGTAACGCTGGCTTCCACTCGCGGGCGGCGCACTATCCCTCTGCACGAGTTTTATAGAGGCGTGCGCCAGACGGTAATGGCGCCGGAAGAGATGCTCGTGGATATTCAGTTTGCACCAATACGGGAGACGGCGCGTGGAATTTTTGTCAAGCTGGGCTTGCGCCGCGCGCAGGCAATCTCCGTTGTGCACGCTACGGTTATCCTGGATTTCGATGGTGAAAAAATCGTGGACGCCGAGATCAGCCAAGGTAGCGTTGCGCCTACGATCATTTCTACCCCCGATGCTGAAGCTTATTTGCTGGGCAAGACGTTGAGTGATGAGGTCATAGCCCACGCGGCCAAACTGGCTGCCGGCACGCCCACGCCGATTGACGACGTGCGCGGCTCGGCCGCCTATCGTACGCAGATGATTGATGTGATGGTGCGCCGGGCGCTGGAAGCGTTGCGCGACGGAGAAGAGCGGCGGCAGTGGTTGACGGCGCCCGCCATGCTCTGGGGCCCGACCCAGGGTCGTTATCCCGCCGGTCCGCATTTTGCGGCAAGCCATGACGATGAGACGCCGATTCGAGCTACGGTGAATGGACGCCCGGTGGAAGGAGCGCGCGGTCTGAACAATACGCTGCTCGACTGGTTGCGAGAGGAAGGTCACCTTACCGGCACCAAGGAAGGTTGTGCTGAGGGTGAGTGCGGTGCCTGCACCGTATTCTTGGACGGCATGGCCGTCATGTCCTGCCTGGTTCCCGCGCCGCGAGCGCACGGGGCGGAGATAGTGACTATCGAGGGTCTGGCCGGCGACGACCAGGGGGCCGGCGATGAGCCCACGCGCCTTAAGAATTTGCACCCGCTGCAGCGCGCTTTCATTAAGACGGGCGCGGTCCAGTGTGGTTACTGTATTCCAGGCTTCCTGATGTCCGGCGCCAAATTGCTGGAAGAGTATCCACATCCTGACCCGGACCAGATTATGCAGGCGTTCAGCGGTAACCTGTGCCGCTGTACGGGCTACTATAAGATCATAGAGGCTGTGGAAATAGCCGCTGCCGAGATGGCAGAGTAGGAATTGATGAGGATCCAGATCAAGGAGGGTTGGGCGTCGCGTTGCTTGCGAATCCCGCCAATCTCACTCCGCGGAGTAACACGATGACTATTGGACGTTCTACATATCGCGTTGACGCGCCGGGCAAAGTGACCGGCGCTACCCTGTATCCGGGGGACATACAGGAAGAAGATGTTTTGCAGGCGAAGGTGCTATTCAGCAATAAGCCACACGCGCGGATGCTGAGTATGGACTTGAGCAGGGCCAAGGCCGTGCCCGGCGTGGTGGCCGTATTGACGGCCAAAGATGTGCCCAACAATGAATACGGCCTGACGCTTATGGATCAGCCCGTTCTGGTGGGGCTGGACAATCCCAAGCCGGAGTGTGACATCAGTCGCTGGGAAGGCGACCAGGTGGCGATGATCGTGGCCGAAACCGAGGAAGCGGCTGAGGAAGCCCGCGATTTGATCGAGATCGAATGGCAAGATCTGCCTGTCATTTCTGATCCGCTGGAAGCTATGAAGGACGAAGTGCTGATCCATCCGGAGCGGGGAGACAGTAATATTTACACGCACATGAAGGTGCGCACCGGTGACATGCAGGCCGGCTGGGACGACGCCGACGTGATCGTCGAGGGCGAGTACCATACGCCGTTCCAGGAACACGCCTATCTGCAGCCGGAGGCCGGGCTGGGCTATATCGACGAGGAAGGGCGCATCACCGTCGTGGTTGCCGGGCAGTGGACGCATGAGGACCAGGAGCAGATCGCCCATGCCCTGGACGTCCCCGTAGACCGTGTGCGCGTCATTTACCCGGCCATTGGCGGCGCTTTTGGCGGGCGCGAAGACATGTCCGTGCAGATCGTCCTGGGTCTGGCTGCTATGCGGCTGCACGAGCAGGGCATTGACCGGCCGATTCGCATTCAGTGGTCGCGAGAGGAAAGCGTTCTGGGCCACCACAAGCGCCATGCAATCAGCATCCGCTCGCGCTGGGGCGCTACCAAAGCCGGAAAGCTGACGGCGATCCAGACGGAAGTGATTCTGGATGCCGGCGGTTACAATTACACCAGCAACAAGGTGCTGGGCAACGCCCACTTGATGGCCAATGGTCCTTATGAGGTGCCCAACGCCCACGTCGATAGTTACACCGTGTACACTAACAACGTTCCTGGCGGCGCCTTTCGTGGGTTCGGGGGGCCGCAGGGCGCTTTTGCCGCGGAGTGCCAGATGAACAAACTGGCCGAGAAGCTGAACATGGATCCGGTCGAACTGCGGTTGAAAAACTCCTTGCGCGAGGGCAGTGAGATCATTATGCAGTCAGTGATGCCCGCCGGTGTGAGTCTCCCTGAGGTCATCGAGACCTGCGCCCGTGAAAGCGAATGGCGGCCGCAAGATACGCGCTGGTTGCAGCCAGAGAAGGACGCCAGCGTGGAGGATGGCGACCCGCCGCGCCACCGGGTGCGCGCTTTGGCCAACCCCGCGTTTCGTTCCCTGCCTCCCCGTCGCGGCGCGCTGCGGCGCGGTCGCGGATTCGCCTGCGCCTTTAAGAACGTAGGCTTTTCTTATGGCTTCCCTGAACGTTGCGAGGCAACGATCAAACTGTCGGGCGGCGCTGAAATCGAGGAGGCCATTCTCTATCACGCCGGGGCCGACGTGGGACAAGGTGCGCACACGGCCTTCCGTCAGATGGCGGCGGAGGCGCTGGGGGTTCCTTTGGAGCGCGTGAAATTGGAGGCGTCAGATACGTCCAGCAGTGGCGACTCAGGTTCTGCTTCGGCCTCACGCATGACGTGGATGGCAGGCAACGCCATTCGCGGCGCGGCGGAGAAGGCGCTGGAAGCGTGGAAAGATGAGGACCGGCCGGCCGTGGGACACCATCGCTTCGTGCCCAAGCCAACCACGGCTCTGGATCCGGATACGGGGAAGGGGATGCCCAATATCACGTATGGTTACGTGGCGGAAGCGGCTGAGCTGACGGTTGACGTGCAGACGGGGCATATTCTGGTGGACCGAGTGGTGTGCGCCAATGATGTGGGCAAGGCGATCAATCCCAATTTGGTGGAAGGTCAGATTGAGGGCGCGGTGGTGCAGGCCCACGGTTACGCGCTTACCGAGAATTTGCAAGTACGCGATGGCCACATCCTCAATCCGCGTCTCAGCACATATATCATTCCCGGTATCCTGGATATCCCGGTGGAAGTGAAATCGGTGATCATGGAAATCCCCGACCCGCAGGGCCCGTGGGGGGCGCGGGGGATGGCCGAAATGCCCTTCATTCCCTACGCGCCGGCGGTGGTTGCCGCACTGTACGACGCCACCGGCGTCTGGTTCGACGAGTTCCCGCTGACGCCTGAACGCGTCGTGTCCAAATTGCGCGAGCACGGCATTGGCGGCTGAGGGCTGACACGTCTTGTGTAAACAGGACGGCGCGGCCGGACCCGTATGGTCCCGGCCGCGCCGTTTTTATTTCAGTTCAGATGGTTATTCGCCGTCGAAGCGCCACCGTGTGCAATTGGTGGGGAAACTGGTCCAGGCCAGGGCCTTGCGCGGCTGCATCTCGTACAGGCCGCCCTCGTCCCATTGGTCGGCCTGTGGCGCGTAGCCCAAATCAGCATACTTGTCGCGGTAGGCTGCGGCTACGCGCTCGGTCAAGGAGCGCGGTGGAGAGGACAGGGGGCGGGCCTCACCTTCCACGATGACGACGTCACTGCCGCTTTCCAGGTGGGCCACTATGCGTGGGTCGCGGGCCAGGTTTTTGCCCCGTTGCGTTTCCGGGCTACCGTCAAAGTACAGTTTGTCATCCAACCACACGGCCCAGATGGGCGTAGCGTGTGGACTGCCGTTGGCGCGCACGGTGCTGATCCAGTAGTTTTGCGACTGCTGTAGGCGTTCCCGTGCGTGGGACCAGGGCAAAAGATTCTCGTCGTGGTCGGGCACGCCGTAATCTGCAGGCATGACGGGGCGGTCAGCGCGCGGTTCCTGCAGGCGCTGTTCGGGGATACCAGACATGATGCCTCCTATTGCTCTTACACTGTGAAAAGAAGCCTGATGGCGCCTTCTGATCGTTCAGTTCACAATTCTAACAGCACCCTGTGACAGCTATTGTCACAATATCTGGCCCGCAGGACGGCGATGAAATCTGCTGTTACTCGCCGAATTCGATGCCCTGCGCCAGCGGCATTTCCCGCGACCAGTTGATGGTGTTGGTCTGCCGGCGCATATACGCTTTCCAGGCGTCGGAACCGGATTCGCGACCGCCGCCTGTATCCTTTTCGCCCCCGAATGCGCCGCCAATTTCGGCGCCGCTCGTGCCGATGTTGACATTGGCGATGCCACAGTCGGAGCCATTCGCTGAGAGGAAAGACTCGGCAGTGCGCAGACTGTCGGTGAAGACGGCGCTGGACAGCCCCTGCGAAACCTCGTTGTGCATGCTGATGGCCTCGTCCCAGTCCTCGTAGGACATGACGTAGAGAATTGGCGCGAAGGTTTCTTCCTTGACAATGTCCGCCTGTTCCGGCATGCGAATGATGGTTGGTTCTACGAAGGTGGATCCCAGATCGGGGCGTCGTTTGGCGCCGACCAAAACTTCCCCGCCGCTTTCTTCGGCATGCTCGATGGCTTTGAACATGGCTTCTATGGCGTCTTCGGTCACCAGCGGCCCCATCAGCGTATCCTCTTGCAACGGATCGCCAATGTTGACC
>DATHSI010000208.1:0-32811 GCA_035464315.1 Candidatus Sulfomarinibacteraceae bacterium | reverse complement strand
TCGGCCGTCGGTCCCCCGGTTGCGTGACGTCAGCGGCTCAGGTAGGATTCCCAGGGTCCCTGGTCCCACAAACGACCGGCTGACAGGGCGCTCTACCTGCGCTAAGGCGCGCTTCACGCGCCGCCATCCTGGCAGCCTGGTTCTAATTCTCAGAGCAATATTATCATCTATGACCAAAATAGAACAGACGGAACGCCCGCTAACGCCTGACGCTCCTGCTACGGAGCGCTACCCGGAGATTGTACGGCGCCTGCGCCAGGCACACCCCGACGCCCATTGCGCGCTCAATTATGAGACGCCGCTGCAGCTGTTGATCGCCACCATTCTCTCGGCGCAGTGCACCGACGTGCGCGTGAACAAGGTGACGCCGGGCCTTTTCGAGCAATTCCCCGACGCCGCCGCCTTCGCCGTTGCAGATCGCGAGGCGCTGGAGGAGGCGATTCGTTCTACCGGCTTCTACCGTCAGAAGGCGCGCTACATCCAGGAGACGTGCCAGCGACTGCTGCAGGAGCACGGCGGCGAGGTACCCGATGACCTGGATGACCTGCTGCAACTGACGGGCGTGGCGCGCAAGACGGCCAATGTCGTCCTGGGCGAGATTTTCGGCATCGCCGAGGGCGTGGTCGTGGACACGCACGTGAATCGCCTTTCGAAACGCCTGGGCCTCAGCCAGGGCAAAACGGCGCAGAAGGTGGAGAAGGACCTCATGGCCCTGCTGCCCCGCGACCTGTGGATCGAAATCTCCCACCTTCTCATTTTCCACGGCCGCCGCATCTGCGACGCGCGGAATCCGCAGTGCGGGGCGTGTACGCTGGCGGATTTGTGTCCCAGTGCGGTGGTGGGGGTGGAGATTAGAGATTAGAGATTGGAGATTGGAGATCGGAGATTGGGGATTGGAGATTGAATCGGCCGCTGATGGACGCGGGTTTTTTTATTGTTTTGGCGGCGTTCATCTGCCCAACGGCGCAGCCCCATGTGCGGCCAATCTCTAATCAACTGATCTGACCCCGATTTCGTAGACAGAAAGATAAGGTGGTAAGCTTACGAAATCGGAGGAAGCTGATGGAACGAAAGACATACACACGCGAGTTCAAGCGGGAAGCGGCGCAGCTGGCCGAAGAGGGCGAGCGCTCGATGAACGAGCTGGCGCACGAACTAGGGGTCCATCCCAACACCTTGTACAAATGGCGCCAGGCGTATCGGGCAGATAGTGAGAACGCATTTCCCGGACAGGGCAACTTGAAGCCAGCTGAGGAAGAAGTGCGACGGCTGCGGCGCGAGCTGGCGCGCGTGAAAGAGGAGCGAGACATTTTAAAAAAAGCCGTGGCCTTCTTTGCCAGGGAAAACAAATGAAGTTCCGCTTCATCCAGCGCCACGCCGGATGCTTTCGCATCAACGTGATGTGTGAGGTCCTGGAGGTCTCGCGCGCCGGCTACTATGCCTGGCGCAACCGCCGACCCAGCCAGCGGGAGACGGCTAACTGCCTCTTGAGGGGGCTGATCCGCCTGGCGCACAAGCGCAGCCGGTCTGTCTACGGCTATCGTCGTGTGCACGCAGTGTTGCGCGCCGAGCAGGTAGTGGGCAAGAATCGCGTGGCGCGCTTGATGCGACAGGAAGGGTTGGTCGGACGACGTCGCCGCCGTTTTCGAGTGACGACGCAGTCGCGACATCCTCTGCCGGTGGCGCCCAACCACCTGGGGCGGGCGTTCACCAGCAGTAGGCCCAACCAGAAGTGGCTCTCGGACATCACCTACATCCCCACGGCGGAGGGTTGGTTGTACCTGGCGGTGGTCCTGGACCTCTTCTCGCGCCTGGTCGTGGGCTGGGCTATGGCCGCCTATCTGGATGATCGCCTGACGCGCAAGGCGTTGCAGATGGCCCTGGCGCGACGCCAACCAGGCAGCGGTCTGCTGCATCATTCTGACCGCGGCAAGCAGTATGCCAGCAGCGGCTATCGCCGGCTCCTGCCGGAGCGTGCCGTCTTGAGCATGTCCCGCACGGGCCACGTCTACGACAACGCGCCCATGGAGAGCTTCTTTGCCTCGCTCAAGAGCGAATGGTTGCATCATCATCAGTTCCAGACTCGGCAGGACGCCCGCTCGGCCATCTTCGACTACATCGAGATCTTCTACAATCGTCATCGGCTGCATTCGGCGTTAGGCTACCTCTCGCCACTGCAGTTCGAAACTTTATCCGCTCCACCTTAACTTCGTGTCCATTTTTTCGGGGTCAGTCCACAACCAATCTCCAATCAACCAATCTCCAATCAACCAATCTCCCTACCCCTTCAACCCCGTATAGCTGATCCCTTCAATGAAGTAACGCTGGAAGAAGATGAAGATGAGGGCCATGGGCAGGGTGGTGACCAGGGAGCCGGCGAGGATGGCGTTCCACTGCAGGTTCTCGCCCAGGCCGCCGCGCAGCAGCGCCAGGCCCAGGGGCAGGGTGTAGAGGTCCTGGTTGACGCTGATGACGATGAGGGGGAACATGAAGTCGTTCCAGGCGCCCTGGAAGGTAAAGATGATCAGAGCCACCAGCGCGGGGCGGGCCAGGGGCAAAATGACCCGGAAGAACATCTGGAAGCGACTGGCGCCGTCGATGCGCGCTGCTTCCTCCATTTCCGTGGGGATCGATTCGAAGAACTGCTTCATGAGAAAGACGCCAAAGGCTGTGGTCAATTTGGGGATAATCAACCCCCAGTAGGTGTCGATGAAGTTCAGCTGGCGCAAGACGATAAACATGGGAATCAGCAGCACGATACCCGGAATCATCATCGTGCCCAGGATACCCAGGAACAGGGCATTGCTGCCGGGGAAACGGATGCGCGCCAGGGCGTAGCCGGCCATGCTGGCGAAGAGCACGTTGCCGATGGTAATGCTCAGCGCGACAAGGGCGCTGTTGAACATCCAGCGGTCCACATTCAGGTTTTGCATGCGCCGGTAGCCATCCAGCGTCCACGTCTCGGGAATGAGATTGACGGGGTTGGCAGCGATTTCGGGCAACGGCTTGAAGCTGGTGGTCACCGTGAGCAAGAAGGGGTAGAGAAAGGTGAGCGCCAGCAGAAAGAGAAAGCCATAGGAGAGAACCAGGCGCACACGCGCGCCCCAATCGACGTCTTCTTGTGCCGGTTTACCAACTGTGGGTGAGATCGTCGTCATGAGTATCCTCCCTAAAACTCGGCTTCGCTGCCCGTGATGCGGCGCTGGATAAGAGTCAGGATAAAGATGATGATGAACAATAGGATGGCGATAGCCGCGCCCAGGCCCATTTCGCTGTTACCGAAGCCGTTGCGATAGACCATGTAGGCCACGGTCAGCGTTGTCTTGGCAGGCCCGCCGCTGCTCATCACGTAAATCTGGTCGAAGACCTGATAGGTACCGATGAGGCCCAACGTGACCACGAAAAAGATGGTGGGCCGCAACAGGGGCACCGTGATGCGCCGAAAGGTGGGCCAGGCTGTGGCGCCATCCACCTGCGCCGCCTCGTAGACGCTGCCGGGAATGTCCTGCAGCGCAGCCAGAAAGATGATCATCATCGTGCCGATAGTCGTCCACGTATTCATGATCATGATCGCCATCAGCGCCATGCTGGGCCCGCTAATCCAGTCCCACACCGTCAGGCCCAGCACCTGACTGCGCAAGAATTCCGGTCCATCGCGCAGCGTAATGCCCACACTCTCCAGGAGGATGTGGAACAAGCCGCGCGCGTCCGTCATCCAGGCGATGGGCTCCCACGCGCCAAAGGTGATCGCCTCCAACATATAGTTAACCAGCCCGCTACGCTGGTAGAGAAAGAGAAAGATGAGGCTGATTGCCACCGACGACGTAATGGACGGAAAGTAGTAAGCAGTGCGGAAGAAGTTCTTAAAGCGCAAGAGACGCTGATTGACGACAACGGCAAGGATCAGCGACAGCGCCGTCTGTACGGGAACGACGCCCAGGGCAAAGTAGGACGTGTTTTTCAACGCTTTAAAGAAATCGGATTGGCGAATCCCGTCCTGTATAAGGACTGTGCGATAGTTGCGCAATCCGACCCAGTCGGCCTCGCCGGGCGGGCTGATGCCGTTCCAATCGGTAAAGCTGTAGTAAACGGCGAAAAGTATGGGGATAACGAGGAAGATGACGAAGATGATCAATGCGGGCGTCATAAACAACCAGCCGGAAATCGTGTCTTCCCGCGCTTGTCCTCGAATACCGCTTGCCATGGGTAACCTCCTCAGTTGGCTCCGCCGAGGAACAGATCCCCCGCAGAGGAAGAAGTGATGCGCGATATGGACGGGTGCGCGACATACCGCGCATCACAGGCTCACAGAGCAGGCCGTATGGCCCTGTCCGTAGTGGGGGTCACTGCCCCTTAGCGATTCAGAACCTCCGTGCCTACCTCTTCGGCCTCCTCCAGGACCTGCTCGGGCAACATGCTGCCGGCAAAGGCCTGTTGCAGGCCGTTGTTGATGGTGTCCAGGACATCCTGGAAGCCGGGCACGAACTGCCAGGCGCGAGCATGATCCGCGCCATCCAGGAACGGCTGCAGCTCAGGGAACTGCTCCAGCCACTGGGCGCGCAAGCTCTCGCGCGTAGGCATGGCCAGGCCCAGGTTGGTCCAGGCCTCCATTCCTTCCTCACCGGTCAGGTAGTTGACCAAGCGGAAGGCCGCCTCCTGGCGCTCGGCCGGAATGGCAGCAGGGACGCCATAGCAGACGGTGAAAGCCATGGTGGCCTCGCCGCCAGGTCCGGCGGGAAGCTGGGCGATGCCGAAGTTGACGTCAGGGAACTGGTCCTCCATGAAGGGAACGATCCAGTTACCCTCGACGACCATAGCCGCCCGCTCACGACCGAAGGCCTCGCCGGGCCAACCGCTGTCCAGGTCAGCCGGTTGTGCGGCGTAACCGTCAAGAACTAGTCCCACGTAGAACTCCGTGGCCTCCAGGGCCTCGGGGCTATTGATGGTCATCTCGGTGAAGTCCTCGTTGGCCACCCCGGCGCCGGCCTGGTAGAGGAAGGCGATCAGGCGGGCAAAGTCGGCGCTGAGCGACAGGCCGTAGACGCCTTCGTCAGCGTTGGTCAGCTGTTCCGCCGCGCTCTGCAGATCGTCCCAGGTCCAATCTTCGGTCGGGTGCTCCACCCCGGCAGCGTCGAACAGATCCTCATTGTAGATCAGGCCCAGCGTGCTGAAATCCTTGGGCGGGCAGTAGAAGGTGCCGTCGTAGACAAAAGCGTTGTAGAGACTGTCGTAGAAGTCGTCGGGGTTGTCGATACGTCCCTCGCCCGGTTCCAGGGCGCCGGCTTCCACGTAGTCGGGCAGCCGGAAGCTGTCGATGTAGAAGACGTCGGGCGGCGACCCACCGGCAAGGCTCGTCTGCAGCCGCGTATCGTAGTCCGGCACAAGGTTCAGAACCACCTCAACATCGTCGTTGGCGGCGTTGAAGTCATCGACCACAGCCTGCAGGCGGCTGTTCTCCGCCTCGGAGCTGGACCAGCCCATGAGATGCAGGCCGATGACGTCCTCGGGCAAGTCGGCCAGTTCCTCATCAACCACTTCCTCTTCGACAGGCGGTTCTTCTTCCATTACCGGCTCCTCGACAACGCCCGGTTCCTCGCCTGTGTCAGCCGCGGGCGGTTCCTCTTCATCGCCGCCGCAGGCAACCAGGGCCAGGCTAAGGATCAGCAGTAGGGCCAGAAGTCTATACCATTTTCCAGACATGATTTTCTCCTCACTTTTCAGACGGTAAGTAACTGAGCAAGTGTAGAACGAGCTGACAGCTCGTTCCCTCTACAGGTCACTGAACTGGTAAGTTTTTCCGTCACTCCACCTCCTTTTCCTGGCGAAGATCAATCACGTGCTCTTCACCATGCCGATAGAACTTGAAGCGCAATCGTCGCCAATGGGCAGGCAGGCGTGGGGTCACTGCGTGCCCATCACCGGTGAGTTGCAACCCGGCAAAGCCAAAGACGGCGGCCTGCCACACGCCGCCGGCGGAGGCGGCGTGAATACCATCGCCGGCGTTGCCGCGCACATCGTGTAGATCGGCGCGCGCCGCCAGCATGAAATAATCGTAGGCTTCATCCGGACGGCCCATCTCGCAAGCCGCCCAGGCGTGGAAGCTGGGCCCCAAAGAAGAACCGTACTGGTGGTCGGTGAGCGGCATGTAAGCATCCCAGTTGGCGCGCCACGTCCGGTCGTCGTACTCCTCGCGCAGCAGGGCCAGGAGCATGATCACGTCGGCCTGCTTGATCACCTGGCTGCGGTTGGCGCCCTTGATGCCCAGCAAATATTGCATGGAGTGGCGACGGTCCTCGTACCGCTCCCAGTCCACCGGCTCCAGGTCGAAGAAGCCCTCGAACTGGGTCATGAGCCCTGTTTCCTCGTCGTGCAAAATCACAATGTGCTGGGCCACATCCCGCCAGCGCGCCAGCTCCTCCTCGGTCAGCTCCAGCGCCTGGCCCAGCGCCCGGGCCTTCTCCGGTGCATTGGCCTGCAGCCACTCCCACACCTCACGCGCTGTTTCCAGGTGCCACTGGGCCATGCGATTGGTGTAGACGTTGTTGTCCACGTGCTCGTGGTACTCGTCAGGGCCGATGACGTCACGATACGAGTAACGCCGCTGCCCGTCCACTTCCTCCGGTTCGGCGCGGTCGGCCCAGAAACGAGCCGTATCCAGCACGATCTCCGCGCCGTAGTCGCGCATAAAATCATCGTCACCGGTGACCCGCCAGTATTGCATAACGGCATAGGCCACATCGGCCGAAATGTGGATTTCGATGTCCCCGGTCCAGATGCGCACCAGCCCCTTGCCGCGCATGTCGGGCACCCAGGCCGGCGTTACTTCATCGCCGCTCAGCGCGCTCTCCCAGGCGTATTGCGCGCCACGGTAGCCGTTGGCCTGCGCCTTGCGGCGCGCGCCGGGCAGCGTGTGGTAGCGGTACATGAGCAAATTTCGCGCGATTTCCGGCTGGGTGTAAATAAAGAAGGGCAGGATAAAAATCTCGGTATCCCAGAAGACGTGCCCGCGGTAGCCCAGGCCACTGAGCGTCTTGGCCCCGATGCTGACGCGATCGTCGTGTCGCGGCGCTGCCACTTGCAACTGGAACAGGTTGAAGCGCAAGGCCAGTTGCGCCGCCTCGTCGCCCTCGACGAGCACGTCGATGTCGCGCCAGACATCGCGCCAGGCCGCCAGGTGTTCCAGCTTCAGCGCTTCATAGGTCAGCGCCTCCAGATGTGCCAGAGCGCGGCCCACAACGCCGGCGCCATTCGGCGCCCGGTCGCGGCTGCTGGTGTAGCTGGCCAACTTCTCCAGGTGCAGCGTCTGGCCCGGCGCCAGGCGTCGCGCCACCTGCAGCGAGGGATAGTCGGGGCAGCGTTGCGCAGCGGCTGTTCCTTCGCCGGCGACGCTCACGACTGCCGCCGTAGCCAGTTCCACACGGGAATGGCGCGTGCGGCTATGCAGCCAGATGCGGGCGCCATCGTAGCCCTGGTCCAGATGGCGCCAATGCAGCAGATCGTCGTTGGCCACATGGCCTTCGATGCCCGACGCGACGGTCACGTCACACGCTTCGTTGACAGGCGTAACCAGCAGGCGCAGGGCGGCTACGTGTTGTCGCGTATAACTGATGAAGCGCTCGAACGTCAGGTCCACAATCACGCCGTTTGGCGCCTGCCAGCGCACGTGCCGCTGTAGTACGGCGCGCCGCAGGTCCAGCTGGCGATGGAAGAACAACACCTGCCCTTCGTCCATCCGAAATAGCTGCCCGTCCACGTGCAGACGCGCGTCGAGCCAGTTGGGTAGATTGACCAGTTCGGTGACTACGATGGGCGCGTCGTCAAAAATGCCGTGGGCCAGGGTCAGGGCTTTATCTCCCGGATACCCTTCCTCCAGACTGCCGCGCGTGGCAAAATAGCCATTCCCCGTCGTAAAGACCGTCTCCATGTGGTGTTGCGTCTCATGCTGGAACTGCTCCTGAACCACAACCCACGTCGGGTCCGGCGCAACGACGGCGCGCAGATCGTCCAGGCTCACCCCTTCCAGGTTATGCCACCGCGTGAAGCGCCCGCTCTCAGGCTCCAACTCCTCAAAGCGCTCTGCCGGGCCCAACGCCAACGCCGGCATACCCGCGGCAAGGGCCGCCTCGACCCCAGCGGCGGCGTCTTCGACGACAAGGCAGCGGGCTGGCGGCACCTGCAGGCCGGCGGCGGCAAACCGAAAGAGATCGGGCGCCGGTTTGGCGCGGCGCACGCTATTACCATCGGCCACCAGGACCAACCGCGCTTCCAGCCCCAGACGGCGCACGACGTCGCGCGCGTTGCGGCTGGCGGAGGCGATGGCGTAGGGCACGCCGGCGCCGTCCAGTTCGTGCAGCAGTTGGCGCACGCCGGGCAGCAGATCTTCCTCGCTAATCTGGGCCAGCAACTCGCGGTAATAACCGTTCTTGCGGGCCATCATCTCCTGCAACGTTTCTTCGGACACAGAACGACCTCGCAGGATGAGCAGCAAAGAGGCGCGACGGGAAACACCACGCAGTTGTTCGTTGTCCTCTCGCGTGAAGGGAATGCCCTCTTCCTGCGCCAATCGCTTCCAGGCCTGGAAATGGTATTCCGCGGTATCGGTAATTACGCCATCGAGGTCAAAAATTACTGCGCCAAGACCCACTCTCTCCTCTCCAATCATGATCAACTGACGTTACACAGAGTTGCACGGGGACTTTGGAAAGGACCACGGAGAATATCTGTCCCTGTCCTTCTCTCTGTGGCCCTCCCTAGATCTCTGTGGTTCCCCGTGTCACATTCTTTCCTTCCACATTCTCTGCTACCCTGATTCCCTCACGATCAACTCCGGCTCCAAAATGATCTGTTGCTGGCCCGCGGAATCACCGCGGATCTGCTTGAGCAACAGTTTCACAACCTCCGGGCCCACCTCCTGGATCGGCTGGCGCACGGTGGTCAGAGGCGGTTGCGTGTAACGCGCCAGGGGAATGTCGTCAAAGCCGGTGATAGCCAGATCCTGCCCCACCACAATGCCCGCCGCCGTGGCGGCATTGATGGCGCCAATGGCCACAAGGTCGCTGACGCAGGCGATGGCCGTGGGACGTTGCTCGCGCGGCAACGCCAGCAGACAGCGCACAGCCCGGCGGCCCAGCTCTGCCGCGTTTTCGCCGCGAATAATCCACTCATCTCTGGGCACAATGTCGCGGCTCTGTAATGCGTCGCGGTAGCCTTGCTCGCGGTAAGAACCGGATTGCGAGCCTTCAGGCCAGGTGACAAAGGCGATGCGCCGGTGTCCCTTGCCCAGCAAATGTTTGACCGCGTCCCGCAGCCCGGCGCGGCCGTCGACATCGATCCAACAGAAATCCCAACTGTCGTTGGCGCGACCAAAAGTGACGAAGGGGATGTCGCGCTCCATGAGAATCTTCACCCGTGGGTCGTCGGTGACCGTATCCGCCAGCACAAAGCCAGCGACCTGGTTGCGGAAGAATAGCTCCTGATAGACGTCGGGCCGCGGCGGCTCCCCGGTGGCCAGGAACGTCAGCAGGTGGAACCCCTCGCGCTCGGCGGCGTTGGCCACGCTGTGCACGAATGCGTCGAGCACCGGGTGCATGAAATCGTCGGGGGTGTAGTGCCAGGCATAGCCAATCAGGTTGCTGGCCTGTTTGCGCAGATTGCGTGCGCTGACGTTGGGGCGGTAGTTGAGCTCGCGCACGGCGGCCCAGATGCGTTCTTCCGTCTCCGGAGCCACCTGCGCCCGATTATTCAGCACCTTGGAGACGGTCTGATAGCTGACCCCGGCTTTCGCGGCGACGTCCTTTAGCGTAACCCGCGTCATACACTCCTCACTACTTTGTTAAGCGGTCAGGCGAACGTTCGGGCGAACGTTCGTCTAACTATTAAAGCACAGGCGAAATTGGCCTGTCAAGTACTTTCTCGGGAACGGGAGTACGAAAATGTTGTGATCGGGCCGGTCTCCTGACCGTAGCCCGCATGGTGGCTCGCGGGCCGGTACGGCCATAGGACACCGGCCACAGCAACTCACAAACTTTTAGTGCTCCCCTCGGGAACCGCCAGGAGGGCCAGAAGAAGTCGTCAGGCACCAATCGGCAACCTGGGCTGGACGTAGCCAGCATTTTCGCCGTTTACACTATCAACAAATTATGCTATTATGCCAGTATTCGATATATCGTTATACGGAATACTGAAACGACTGGAGGGAACTCTTGAACCGAGACCGGCTGCCACTGACCGAAGCAACCTTCTACATCTTGCTTAGCCTGAGCAGCGGGCGCAAGCACGGTTATGCGATCATGAAGGAGATCGCCGCCCTTGGCGAGGCTACCCCGGAACTGAGCACCAGCACCCTCTACGACGCCCTGGGTCGCCTCCAGGAGCAAGAATTGATCGTCAGAGTAGAGAACGAGCCGGATGATGGCGGCCCAGGCCTGCCCCGTAAGGCGTACGAATTGACCGAGCTGGGTCGTCGCACACTGGAAGCGGAGATGGCGCGCCTACGGCACCAGGTCACGGTAGGACAGCGCTACCTTGGGCAGGGAGCGCAAACGTGACTGTCCTGGTGCGTATTGTCGCCGCGCTGATGTATCGCTTCCTGTCACTGTTCCCGCCCAACTATCGTCGCGAGTATCAGGAAGAACGGGCCTGCGTGCTGCGGTTGGCCCTGGAGGAACGTGCGGCGCACGGGTACCTGCCGCTACTCCGGTTTTGCGCCCGCGAGCTGCGCGACCTGCCTGCGGCGATTCTTCGCGCGCATTGGCGAGAATGGAGGAAGAAGATGAACGGGAGCCGGCAATCCGCATCATTGAGCGAAAACGGACTGAAGGGATGGCACCTGCTCTGGTTCGTATTCCCTTTCCTGGTAACAATCATTATCCCTCTGGCCGGGTTGGTCGGCCCTGGCTTCTGGATCCCGTCCGTGCCTCTACTCATCATCACAGTCATCGTGGCAGTCGCCGGCTTCACCAGAGGGGTTCCGCGCTGGGCGCTGCCCAGCCTGGGGTTGGCCATCAGCCTGGCCAACCTGCTGATCATGCAGGCAACGTTCATGCGGGCTGGGGGTTCCGACCTGCTGGTGCGACTGAAGGCAGTCCTGTGGACCGATGTTATGGTCGAGCGCGTGTTGTATGCCCTGATTTCGAACGCCGTTTATCTGGCGCCTGCTGTACTGATACTGCTCCTGCTCGCGCTGGTCGCCATCACCCTGCCTGGCCTCCCGCTCTTAAGAGACCAGCTGGCGCAAACCTGGACGGTGTTACCTTTCCTACTATACACAACCAGCCTGCTCACGCCCTTCATTACCACAGACGTCTACCAGGGCCTTGCACTATACCAGTTGCTCTTTCTTTTGCTCCTGGTAATCGGAGCCTGGTTCTACCTGAGAGCCTCGCGACCGGCTGTACAAATGACAGCGTTGCTTGTCGCCACCCTCTTATGCGGAGTGGTGCTATCGCTGGGGATCTACCTCGTATATCCACAGCAGTCGTGGATATACAGGGCAGGAGCTTTTCCGCGTTGGTGGGAAACGTTGGGGCCACTGCTCGAGACGGCGGTCAGACTTGCCGCACTCGTTCTACTGGCCGTTGTGGCGCGTTGGCAGGTTGGCAGATCCCAGGCTAGCCAAGTGGCGAGTTTGAACCCGTAAACCTGAAACTCCCCTTGCCGTAACAGCTCTTTTTAGGCACAATCGCTGCATCTCGCATGCCACACATTCGGCGAGAAGGAGCCCGTGCTATGCCGTCTGCCAATCGGCGCCCTTATAAGTTATTACTTCTCATACTCGCGTTTGTCTGCCTGCTGGGCAGCGGCGCCGCCTCCCGTTCGTCCGTGCGCGGCGCACAGGGGCCGGCGGTAGACCCGCAGGTGCGTCAGGCCCTGCAAACAGCCGGCGTCGCGCGCGTCAATATACTTTTGCACGCACTCGAGGAGCCCGTCCTCCACGAGGCGTTGATCGCGCGACAGCAGCAAGCGGTGCTGGCAACGGCGCCCTCCGGGTCGTTCCAGCTCATACGCCGCTACCAGACGATTCCGGCGCTGACCGGCCTGTTAAGCGCAGAGGGACTGGCTGCTCTGGAGAAGGAGCCCGCGATACAGGCAGTGCAACTGGACGCCGGTGGGCGTGGACACCTGGCGCAGAGCGTATCCGCGCTGCAGGCAGACGAGGTGTGGCAAGAGCTGGGCCTGTCCGGTGCGGGAGTGCGTGTGGCTGTTCTGGATACAGGGATCGACGCCAGCCACCCCGATCTGGCCGGCGCCATTGTGGCCCAACACTGTTTTACCGATGGCGACTGCGCGCCGCACGGCGACGACGAGAGCAACATCGCCCAGGACGAGCACGGTCACGGCACCAATGTAGCCGGCGTGCTCGCGTCGGCGGGTCTGGTCAGCAGCCGCGGCTTTGCTCCAGGGGTCGAGCTGGTAGCCCTGCGTGTCCTCAACAGCAGCAACTGGGGCTGGCTTTCCGACTGGGTCGCGGCGCTGGACTGGATTGTGGCCAACCAGCAGACGTTACAGGTAGACGTCGTCAACATGAGCCTGGGCACCCTGGCCCTGTACGAAGGCAACTGCGACAACGTGTGGCCCACAATGGCCCAGGTCCTGGATCGTCTGGCAGCGCTGGATGTCATCGTTTTTGCCTCCAGCGGCAACCAGGGCGCGCTGAACGCCATGGGCTCCCCCGCCTGCAATAGCAACGTCGTTGCCGTCGGCGCTACCTACGATAGCAATCTGGGCCGGCAACCGTTCAGCGGCACGTACCGCAGCGTCTTTGGCGGCAATTGGCCCGACTGTAATGATGCCGCGACCAGCCTGAACGTCATCACTTGCTTCACCAACAGTGGCCCCATGCTGGACATCGTGGCCCCCGGCGCGCGCATCACGGCGCCGGGCATGGGCGGCGGCCTTTCCACGTACGTGGGCACTTCGCAGGCGTCGCCCACTGCCGCAGGCATTGCCGCGCTGATGCTGGAGGCCAACAATGCGCTTACGCCCGCCCAGATAGAGACGATGCTCAAAAACAGTGGAGCATTGCTCACCGACACCAGGAACGGCCTGCGCTTTCCCTCGATCAACGCGCGCCGGGCAGTGAGCGCAACCCTGACTGCCCCCCAGCGCGTCACAGTGCAGGCGCCGCCAGTGGTCCTGCCCGGCCTCACCTATGGATTTTCAGCCACCGTGGAACCGACTGCCGTGACGCATCCGCTGACCTATACGTGGCAGGCCACAGGCCACGCGCCTCTGAGCCACGTGCGGAGTGAGGCCACGGACAACGCCACTTTCAGCTGGCCCGCTCTGGGCCCGCAAACGGTGTTTGTAACGGTGAGCAACGATCTGGGCCAGGTCCAGAACGAAGTAACGTTCGAGGTCATCCCCGGCTTCAGCATTGTCCTGCCCCATGTAGACGCGCCACCTGCCCCCCAGCCACTCCCCTGACCGGCAAATCCCCGGCGCGCCTCAGGAGCCTGCCAGAGCCAACGGCCAGAAGTGCAGAATGAGAGGGATGGCCACGAGCACGATGATGATCTCCAGGAACAGCCCCATGCGCCAGTAATCTCCAAAATGATAACCGCCCGGACCCATGACCAGGGTGTTGGATTGATGCCCGATCGGCGTTAGAAAAGCGCAAGAAGCGCCGATGGCCACGCTGATCAAGAAAGGATCCGGTGAGGCCCCTAGCCCTTCGGCAATGGTGATGGCAATCGGCGCCATCAGGATCGCGGCCGCTGCGTTGTTTACCAGGTCGGACAGAAACATGGTACCGACGAGCACGATTGCCAGCGTGGCCCACGGCGCCATCCCCTGGGCCACAGTCAAGACAGCGTTTGCGATCAGATCGGCGCCGCCGGTGAGCTCCAGCGCCTGGCCCACGGGGATCATGCCGCCCAAAAGCACGATGACGGGCCAGTCGATGCTCTCGTAAGCCTCCGACAGCGTGAGTAAATTGGTCATCAACATGGCAACGGCGGCGGCGATGAAAGCGACCTGGACCGGCACCAGACCGAGGGCAGCCGTGCCCAGCGCCGCGCCAAAGATGCCTAGCGAGAGCACGATGCGGCGCGGGCGACCCAGGCTCAACCCTCGTTTGGCCAGAGGCAAAGCCTCCAGACTGGATAGCACCTCCGGCATTGTGCCTTTCGGGCCCTGCAAGAGCAATACATCGCCGGGCTGAAAACGCACCTGGCTCAAACGCTCATTAAGGCGCTCGCCCTGACGCGAGACTGCCAGCAGATTCATGCCGAACTGCCAGCGCAAATCCAGAGAGCGCACCGTTGCTCCCACAAGCGGAGAATTCGGTCGCACCACCGCTTCAACGATACTCACGGCCCTGGACTGCAGCCGCTCGGAGAGCGGCTTTCTGGTGCCAGCCAGCTGCAAATCCATGGAGTTGATGAACAACGCCAGATCCCTGGAGGACGCCTCTACGATCAGGATGTCCCCGGCTTCGAGGATCTCAAAGCTCGACGGCGCAGCGATATGCTGATCTCCACGCACGAGGCCGACCACCACCACCTCCATGTCCCGCGTGCTGTGAATATCGCGAAGCGAGCGACCGATCAGGTCTGAGGTTTCCGTGACCCGCACCTCCGTCACATAATTGCCGATCTCAAACATCTGTTGGCGCGACGCCTGACCCTCACGCACAGGAACCAGGCGCCAGCCAATGAAGATGATGAATAGCAGGCCGGCAAGAGCAACGCCCAGCCCAACCGGCGTAAAATCGAACATGCGGAACGGTTCCAAGCCATGGTCGGCCCGGTATGTGGCGATTATGATATTCGGTGGCGTGCCGATGAGCGTCGTGAGCCCGCCAAGCAAAGAGCCAAAGGCGAGCGGCATTAGAAAAAGGGAGGGGGAGTGGCCGTTGCGCCGGGCCATTCGGATCGTTACAGGCATCATCAATGCCAGCGCGCCCACGTTGTTCATGAACCCCGAGAAAACGGTGACCAGCGTTGTAACCGTCGCCACCTGAACTGCAGGCCCGTCGCCAACCAGCGACAAGCGGCGGGCGATCTCGTCCACCACGCCGGAATTCAGCAAGCCACGGCTGACGACCAATACCGCGGCAACCGTAATCACGGCCGGGTGGCCAAATCCGGCAAACGCCTGATCGGCCGGAATAATTCCGGTAACGGCCACAGCCAACAACGCCAGCAACGCTACAACGTCATAGCGCCACTTGCCCCAGATGAACAAAATAAGCGCCAGAAGAAGCACGCCAAAAACGATGATCTGCTCGATCACAGTTTTACCTCTTCATCGTGACTGTATGCGATTGTTTAGAGTCGTTGTCTGTAGATATTATGTCAAAGCAGAGCGGAATTGACAAACGGCACGGCAGAATATTTCGCGCACTCCGCGGGCAGGCCCGTCCGGCAACGCAGTGTGAGTGAGTGTAAAAGGAGGCTCACAGTTGAAGCCTCCTATAATTCAGGGACTACTGGGGACGTCTGCGTTGCATGGCCAGCACCTGGTCGCCCTTATCCAGGTGGTCTGCCGAGGGGAAAGGAATGCGCTGCCCATTACGCGCCACAACCAGGGGCACGGTCGGATCGTCTGCGTCGGTCTGTACCATGACCGTTTCCGGTTGCTGAACGCCATCATCGACGTCCAGGAAGATTTCGCTCACCTGCTGTGACGATATCCAGTGATCCCACTTCTCAAGATCGATCCAGTGGTCGATGGCGTGCACGCCGCTGATGTCGGCCAGGCTGCGTAACGAATCATCAGCGACAGGCAGCAGCGCGTGGACTTCCGGTGTGCGGAACTGTTCCTGAGCCAGGCGCGCGGACATGACGTTCACTTCGGCATTCGGCGTCAGGGCCAGGAAGGTATTCGCCTGCCCCACATGGGCCTCATCCAGCGCCTCCACATCCAGCGCATCACCGCAAATGGCCGTCAGACCCTCAGCCTCGGCTGCTGCACAGTGCGCTCGATTCTTGTCCAGCAACCACACCGGTTCGCCGTCGCCCAGGGCCTTGGCCAGTGTGCGCGCTGTGGGGCCGGCGCCGACAATGACCACGCCGTGGCGCCGGTCGCGCGAGCGCACGAGTTGCCCGCGACTGCGCAGCCAATCCGTACCCCACTTGAGGAAGAGAGGCACCAGGGCCGTGGTAAAAATGGCCATGAAGACCAGAATGGAGAAGATTTCCTGGCTGATCAGACCCATCGTCAGCCCAATCTCGGCAATGATAATCTCCACCGCGCCGCGCCCGTTCATACCCGCGCCCACAACGATGCCTTCGCGCCAACCATTGCCGCTGGGCAGGTAGAAAACGGCCGTGCCCACAACCTTACCCAGCGTCGCCAGGACGGTGACACCGGCGAGGAGAAGCAGATCAGTCTGGAAGACGCCCAACGAGACGTGGAAGCCGGCCGTGACAAAGAAGACAGGCGCCAGGAAGCCGATGGACACATCATGCACCAGCTCGTTCAACTGGTGCGAGAGCTTTGGCTCCAGCACCGTGCCCTCGCGCAGGAAGAGACCGGCGAGGAACGCGCCCAGAATGGCGTGCAGCCCTGCCAGTTCCGCGAACTCGGCGAAGAGCAGCGCGATGAGCAATATCAACGTGGCGTTAAAGGTACGGCCGGTCAGGCCCCGGTGCTTCAGCCGCCGCCAAAGGACCGGAAATACTTTCAACCCAAGCAGCGTGACAAGACCAAAGAACAGGGTGGCTCGCAGGGCCACCAGACCAATTTCAGTCACGTTGAGAGCGCCAACATCGACGACGCCGATGATCACGGCGAAGGCGATGAGGGCCAGCGTGTCTGAAATGAGCGCGCCGGCCATCAAGACGTGGGCCACACGCGTGTCCAGCAATTTGAGATCCACGAGGATACGCGACTTGGTGGCCAACGACGTGATGCCGGCGGCAATACCCACGAAGAGGCCGGCAGCGGGAGTGCCGCCCAGCGCCACGACAAAGAAATAGACGAGCGCGAACGGCGTGAAGAAGCCGCCCAGGGCAGCCAACGTCCCCGCCCAGGAAGCCTTGAACAGCTCCTTGTGATCGATCTCCATGCCGATGTAGAGCATCATCAGCAGCACACCCACTTCCGCCAGAACAGAAAGGGCTTCGCTGCCGTGGAGCAAACCCAAAAGCGGTGGACCAAGAATAATGCCGGCCATTAATTCACCGAAGATGGATGGATACCCCATCCGGGCCACCACGTTACCGGCAACCCAGGCTGCCAGTAACACGAGTAAGAGATTGACGATACTAAATTCCATTGGTTTATCTTACCGCCCATTATTGTGAAGCGTATGTAAATCACCACTCATGGTAACATATCTGCAAAAATGGGGTAATCTGTCCCAGCTTGAAAATTGGGCGCTGATCTCTGGCGGCTGCAAGCGGAGAGAGCTTCAACTTCCGTTTGATTCCCATAAGAGCAATGATAGCTCTGTTCCGGCATTTATCGATGTGGGCTAGAATTATTTGTCGTCAGTAATGCATCTAACTATGCTATTTTATGAACAACGCCCTAAGGAGATAATTGATGGACCTTTTCACGGCAGCCTCCCACCATGACATCCTTGTGTTGCTCTTTGAGATTGCCCTCTTACTATTCTTTGCCCGTTTGCTGGGTGAACTCGCCCAACGGCTGAACCAGCCGGCCGTTGTCGGCGAAATTTTGGCCGGCATCATACTGGGACCCTCAGTCTTAAGCAGCCTCGTTCCCGCCCTAGGCGCCTGGATCGTGCCCCAGACCGAGGTGCAGGGTTACCTGCTGGAAGTCATCAGTCTCGTCGGCGCCATTTTCCTGCTGCTGATTACGGGCCTGGAAACAGACCTGGCCCTCGTGAGACGCCACGCGCGCACAGCCATTGGCGTCTCTTACGGCGGTATTATCGCCACCTTCACCAGCGGCTTTCTGCTGGGCCAGTATCTGCCCGACTTTCTGCTCGGTGATCCCAGCCAGCGCCTGGTCTTCTCTCTCTTTGTCGCCACAGCCATGTCCATCTCGGCCATCCCCGTCATTGCCAAGGTGCTGATGGACCTTAACCTGATGCGTCGCGACATCGGCCAGACGATTATTGCCGCGGGCATGAGTGATGACACCACCGGCTGGATCCTGCTTTCAATCGTCGCCGGGTTGGCCGGCGGCCAGGCCGTCACTGCTGGTTCGGTGTTGTCCATCGTCGGCAGCGTTCTGGGCTTCCTCGTGTTGAGCTTCACGGTGGGGCATTGGCTGGTAAAACGCCTGCTGGACTACGTTCAGGATGAAGTCATTAGCCAGGATCGCCTCTTGACCCTGGTGGTGGTGCTGACCTTCACCTGGGGCGCGATGACACAGGCGCTGAACCTGGAGGCGGTGCTGGGCGCTTTCGTCATGGGCGTTTTGTTTGGTCAGATGCCGCGCCTGCCGGATCAGGTCCATCACCAGTTAGAGAGCATTGCTCTGGGCATTTTCTCGCCCATCTTTTTTGCCGTGGCCGGCCTGAAGGTAAATCTTCTAAATCTGCTCGAGCCACAATTGTTGCTGATTACCCTGCTGGTGATCCTCATCGCCACCATGGGTAAAGTTATTGGTACGTACTTCGGCGCGCGCGTCATCGGCGGTCGCGATCACTGGACCGCCCTGAGCTTTGGCGCCGGACTGAACGCGCGTGGGGCCATGGAAATCATCATCGCCACCATTGGCCTTTCGCTGGGTATTCTCAGCCAGGATATGTTCTCCATCATCGTGGTCATGGCCATGGCCACCTCCTTGATGGCTCCGGCGGCTCTGCGCTATGTTCTGCAAAACGTGGAGCCTGAAGAGCAGGAGCTGGAACGGCTGCGGCGCGAGGAAGCGGCTGCCGATAGCATTGTGGCCCAGACACATCGCGTCCTGCTTCCGGTCCGCCGCCGCGAAATCGGCGAAAGCACTGTGCAGACGGTCGAAGCAAAATTGTTGGAGCAGATGGGCAAGCAGACAGACCTCTCCATCACACTCCTCAACGTATCACGAAAGGAAAACGCGAAAGCAGGAAACGAGTTCCTGACCAACATCGCGCCGCTGTTCTCTGGCAATGAGGTATTGACCAAAGTCGTCACCAGCGACGACCCCAGCGGTGTGATCCTCGAGGAAATAAAGAAGGATTACGATCTCCTGATCCTCGGCGCGTCCGAACGGCATCGCGACAGCAGCGTCCTATTCAGCCCGCTGGTCGATACGCTTGTACGTCTGGCGCCGACGCCCACAATGGTCGTACACGGGCCGCGCCAGCTGGAAGCCTGGGCGCCGAAACGCGTTCTGGTTCCCACGAACGGCACCCTTGCTGCACGCCACGCTGCCGAGGTTGGTTTCTCTCTGGTAGATACAGACAACGACGGCGCTGTGCTGCTGCTACATGTGCTGGAAGAGGAGATTGGCCGCTATGACTATCGAGAAATTGCCAGCCGGGAACACGCAGAACAGCGCCGCGAAGTGGGACAGCAGATTGTCGACGATCTGGCCAGCCTGGCAGGTACATTTGGTATTAAGACAGAAACGATGGTCGCCGAAGGGCGCACACCAGAGGACAAGATTCTGGAAGTCGCGCAAAACCAGGAGATGGATCTGATTATACTGGGGACCAACGTCCGGCCTGGCTCCAGCCGCCTCTACATGGGGCCGCGTGTGGAGCAGATCTTGACACGGGCCGGTTGTCCCGTCGTTGTCCTGAATTCAGAGTGAGTGGTGCATCGACAGAACGTTCAGTAGAGGATGGGCCGGCGTGCCTCGTCGTTGGCGCCGGCCTCAGCGGGCTGCTGGCTGCCACGCGCCTGCAGGAAGCGGGGGTGGCGGTCATCGTGCTGGAGGCGGCGCCCGTCGTCGGCGGGCGCGTCGCTACACGGCAAATCGCCCTGGCTGACGGGACCACAGCCACGTTCGACCACGGCGCGCAATACTTCACGGTGCGCGACAGAATCTTTCGGCGTTGGGTTGACGACTGGCAACGCGCCGGCGTCGTGCGCCGCTGGAGCGACGGGTTCGCCACGCCCGAAAGCTCCCTCTACCGTGACGGGCAACCGCGCTACTGCGGCCAACCCTGCATGCGCGCCATCCCCGAACATCTGGCGCGCGATCTCGATGTGCGCCTGGCCTCGCCGGTACGCGCCGTGAGCTACGATCAACAATGGTCGTTGGCCACAGAGGGTGCGCCGGACCTTCAGGCGCCGGCGCTGATCATGACCCCGCCCACTGTGCAAGCCCTGGCTCTGATGGACGCCGGCGACGCACAGCTACCGCCAGAAGCGCGATCGG
Organism: Candidatus Sulfomarinibacteraceae bacterium; assembly: GCA_035464315.1. Classification (GTDB taxonomy): domain Bacteria; phylum Chloroflexota; class Anaerolineae; order Promineifilales; family Promineifilaceae; genus JAAYYY01. The sequence goes on along the minus strand of DATHSI010000208.1, from coordinate 12,588 downwards.
CGCTGGGTAGCATCACCTATGATCCGTGCTGGGCAGTGCTGGCCGTTTTGGACGGGCCCAGCCATATTCCGGCTCCGGGTGGGTTGTGGCCGGACGGGAATGTGATCTCCTGGATTGCCGATAACCAGAAGAAGGCGATTTCCGAAGCGCCCTCGGTGACCATCCACGCCAGCCCGGAGTTCAGCCGCGCGCACCTGGCAGCGGACGAAGGCGCGGTGGCGCGGCGGCTGTTGCACGAAGCGCAACGCTGGTTGGGCGCGGACGTGGTTCAATATGAAATCCGGCTGTGGCCTTATAGCATTCCGCGCCAGCTTTACGCCGAGCGCACCCTGTTCTGCAAAGCCCCCGGCCCGCTGGCCTTCGCCGGCGACGCTTTTGCCGGCCCGCGTGTGGAAGGCGCGGCGCTATCGGGTCTGGCCGCAGCCGAGGCGGTGCTGGAGCACATCTGATGGCGGCGCGGGTTAACCTGGAACAACTTTATAACTTCATCACAGAAGAAGACGCGGCGTCTGTCTGCGAGGCCATCCCCGACGAGGCCTGCCAGGAGGCGCCGCGTAACTTTTTCCTCAACGCGCTGAATGGCACGGCGACGAAGTTGGGCGACCAGCTGGGCAGCCCCGGCCTGGTGTTACCCTGGTTGCTGGACGCTCTTGGCGCGCCGGCGTTCCTGACCGGCTGGCTGGTGCCTGTTCGGCGGGCTATGGCCCTGCTGCCACAACTGGCTATCGCCGGTCGCATCCGGCGCTTCCAGAAGCGCAAGTGGTTTTGGGCCGGGGGCGGCGCCGTATTTGGTCTGGGCTTCCTGCTGATGATCCCGGCGGCCTTGCTGCTGCCTGCCGTGTGGGCCGGCCTGGCCATCCTGCTGGCGTTGGGCCTGGGCAGCGTGGGCCGCGCGGCGTCGTCCGTGGCTTTCAGCGACGTGCTGGCCAAGACCATTCCGCGGGGGCGGCGCGGCGCGTTGCTGGGCCTGCGGGCCACGTCGGCGGGCGTCCTCACGCTGGTCGCAGGGCTCTTGTTGCGCCTCTACGTGGCTGAGGAGGGCGACCTGCGCCCCTACCTATTGTTACTGGGCGTCGCGGGCCTGCTGTGGCTGCTGGGCGCGGCGCTGGCAGCGGCGGTGACCGAGCAACCGGGCGCCGCGGAGGGAGCGCGTAACGGCGTGCAACAGGCGCGGGCCGGCTGGCGCCTGTTGCAAGAACAGCCGGGCTTTCGTCGCTACATCGTGGCGCGTGTGCTGCTGCTCAGCGTACAACTGGTCACGCCCTTCTACGTCCTCTACGCCCGGCGGCTGACCGGCGGCGCGGTCATTGGCCTGAGCTGGTTTGTGATTGCCACCGGAGTGGCCGAGGTGCTCAGCAGCCCCTTCTGGGGCCGCTTCTCGGACCGCTCCAGCCGCGTGGTGATGATGGCCGGTGGTGCATTGGCCGCGGCCTCCGGCGCGCTGGCCCTGCTGCTGGGCCTCATGCCTCCCGCCTGGCAGACGCCGCTGGTTTTCTCCAGCGTCTTTCTGCTGGCGGGATTCGCCACGGCGGGTGTGCGCCTGGGCCGCAAGACGTACCTGGTGGACGGGGCGCCGGAAGCGTCGCGCCCCCTGTACATCGCCGTGGGCAACACCATCGCCGGCGGCGCCACCCTGGCCTCCGGCAGCCTGGGCCTCATCGCCGACCTCGTCAGCCTCCAGGCCCTCATCGTCACCTTCGTGGCGCTGGCGTTGTCAGGCACTGTGGCCGCGTGGCGTGTCCCGGAAGCAGTGGAGATGGTGAGAGAGATTTGAGATTGGGGATTAGAGATCGGGGATTTGAGATCGGAGACTGGAGATTGGCCGCCGATGAACGCAGATGGACGCCGATAAGAAATTAAAGAAATCCGCGTTTATCTGCCCAGCGCCACATGCGATGGAAGCGATCTCCAATCTCCAATCAACCAATCTCCAATCTCCAACCTTATGGTATACTAGGCCCGCTTAGGAACAGTACCGGGAGACACACTACATGAAGCAACGAGGGTTTGCGAAGTACGCCTGGGGGGTGTTGGGTTACAACATACTGGTCATTCTGTGGGGCGCCTACGTGCGGGCCACGGGATCGGGGGCCGGTTGTGGGCGGCACTGGCCGTTGTGCAACGGCGAGGTGGTGCCCCGCGCGCCCGAAATAGAGACGATCATCGAATACGTGCACCGCACCTCCAGCGCCTTTGCCGGCGTGCTGGTCATTATTTTGCTGGTGTGGGCCTTCCGCGCCTACGGCAAAGGCCACGCCGTGCGCAAGGCCGCGGTCTTTTCGCTGATCTTCATCATCACCGAAGGACTGGTGGGCGCCGGGCTGGTGCTGCTGGAGTGGGTGGGGGACGACGACTCCGTGGGCCGCGCGGTGACCATGGCCCTGCACCTTTCCAACACCTTTCTCCTCCTGGGCGCGCTGGGGCTGACGGCGTGGTGGGCCACGACGATGGACGACGACGATTATCGCGCGCCGCTGCAACTGCGTGGACAGGGGCGGCGCGCGTGGCTGCTGGGCGTGGGTCTACTGCTGATCATGGTGGTCAGCGCCGCCGGGGCCGTGACGGCGTTGGGCGACACCCTCTTCCCCAGCGAGACGCTGGCCGAAGGGGTGGCCCGCGACTTCTCGCCCACGGCCCACTTCCTGGAACGGTTGCGCGTGTGGCACCCGCTGCTGGCCGTCTTGACGGCGCTCTACCTTTTCACCACCCTGGGCCTGGTGCAGGCGCAGCGGGGCGACGAGCGCACGCGGCGGCTGGTGCGACTGGTCCAACTGCTACTGGTGGCGCAACTGGCGGCCGGGGCCATCAATCTCATCCTGCTGGCGCCGGTCTTTATGCAGCTCCTGCATTTGCTGCTGGCCGATGCTGTCTGGCTGGCCCTCGTCTTCCTCAGCGCGTCGGCGCTGGAAACGAGCCCGGAGCCGGTTGCGGAGAGGCAGATGCAGTTGTCCGGCGCGGGGTAATGTACGGTTATGAAGGCGCTAGAGTGGTATCTGGGCACAATGGGTTACGGGTATAAGGACTGGAAAGGGGTCTTTTACCCGGAAGGGCTGGAATCGCGCGACTACCTGGCCTACTACAGCGAGTTCTTCAACGCCGTAGAAATGGATTCCACGTTTTACGGTACGCCCCGGCCCGACTACGTGCGGCGCTGGGCGCAGGTGACGCCGCCGGAGTTCATCTTCTGCCCCAAGATGCCGCGGGTAATCACTCACGAGATGCGGCTGCAGGAAGCGGACGGGGAAACGGAGGCGTTTCTGGACACGATTCGCCTGCTGGAGGAGAAGCTCGGTCCCATTTTGGTCCAGATGCCGCCGGACTTTACGCGGGAGGAAGAGCCGGCGCTGGCGACCTACTTGCAGACGCTGCCGCGCGATCTGCGCTATGCCGTGGAGTTTCGCCACCGCTCGTGGCACGCCACGGAAACCGGGGAACTGCTGCAAGCGCACAACGTGGGCTGGGCGTCCACCGAATACCTCTACATGCCGCAACGGGTCTACGTGACCACTGATTTCATCTACGTGCGCTGGCTGGGGCGGCACGGCACGTACGACAGCAAGGACCACGAGCGCGTGGACAAGACGCCGCGCCTGCGCCAGTGGCTGGACGACATCCGCCAGCGACAGGAGGAACAGAGCGGCATACGGGCCGTCTACGGTTTCTTCAACGACGAGTACGCCGGTTTCGCCCCGGCCACGTGCCAGAAGTTCAAGGCCTTGGTAGGGTTGCCCACGCGACCGCTGGCGCCGCCCCAGCAGGGCCGCCTGTTATAGCAACCGAGCAAACAGAGCAGAGGCATACATGCCCGCCTTCGTCTTTACCGACATCGAACGCTCTACACAGATGTGGGAGCAGCATCCACGTGCGATGGCGCGCGCCATGCGACGACACGACGAGATCATCTACGAAGCCGTCGAAGGCTGCGGCGGCAAAGTCATCGAGCACACGGGAGACGGCGTTTATGCCGTGTTCGAAGAGGGCAACCCGCTGCTGGCGGCGATTGAGATCCAGCGGCGCTTCGCCGACCAGGAGTGGGGCGAGGTTGGCGAGGTCAAGGTGCGCGTCGGCGTCAACGCCACGCCGCCGGAGCGTGAGGGGATCGATTTCTTCAAAGAAGACCAGGCATACCGCGGCCTTGCCGTCAACGAGGCCGCGCGCGTCACGGCCATCGGCTGGGGCGGGCAGATCCTGCTGACGCCCGCCGTGTTGCGCCTGTACGGCGCGCCGGCCGGGGCCAGCATCGAGGATATGGGCGCGCACATGCTGAAAAGCCTGACGCAGCCGCGCCAGATCTACCATTTACAGCACCGGGACCTGCCGCAGCAAGAGTTTCCGCCATTGCGCTCGCTGTCCGTGCGGCCCAACAACCTGCCGCCGCAGAACACGCCCTTTGTGGGGCGCGAAAAGGAGCTGGCGCAGGTCCTGGAGCAACTGGCGCAGCCCGATTGCCGGCTACTGACAGTGACCGGCCCGGGCGGCGTGGGCAAGACGCGCCTGGCCATTCAGGCCGCCGCCGAGGCCATCGAGCTTTTTCCTGACGGCGTCTTTTTCGCGCCGCTGGCGACGATCAACGATCCCGACCTTATCGTCGTGACCATCGCCCGCGCCGTCAACTTCTCCTTCTACAGCGGCCACAACCAAAAACTTCAGTTGCTCAATTATCTGCACGAGAAAGAGCTGCTGTTGGTCGTAGATAACGTGGAGCACCTGCTGCAGGGCGCGCACCTCATCGACGATATACTGGAGGCAGCGCCGCGCACAAAGGTGATCGCCACCTGCCGCGAATGGCTCAATTTTCCCGAAGAACGGCGGCTCAAGTTACACGGCATGGACGTTCCCCCTATGGAGCGCACCCTTTCGCTGCAGGAACTGGCCTCCTACAGCGCCATACAGCTGTTTACGCAGGTGGCGCGGCGCACCCAGCCTGATTTCGCTCTGACGCGGAGCAACCAGGACGACATCGTCCGCGTCTGTCGCCTCGTGGGCGGCATGCCGCTGGGAATCGAGCTCTCGGCGGCCTGGGTCTCTGCGTTCTCGCCGGATGAAATCGCAGCGCACATCGAACAAAATCTGAGCTTCCTGAGCACCAGCCACCCCGACGTGCCCGACCGGCACCGCAGCCTCTACGCCGTGTGCGACTATTTCTGGAGCCGGCTGTCGCCGGACGAGCAGAAGATCCTGGGCCAGCTGGCGTTGTTTCAGGGCGGCTTCACGACCGGCGCAGCCTCCGAAGTGGCCGGCGCTTCCATTTTCTTCCTGTCGGCCTTGCTGGACCGCGCGTTTTTGCAAAAAGTGGGGGCTGCAGATGAGGACGAGAGCGGGAGCAATGCGAAAAGCGGCGCCTGGCGCTACGAGATGCACGAAGTACTACGCCAGTTTGCAACGGAGAGGATGGCCGAATTCGCGGAGGAGCGCACCGCGGCCATGGATCGTTTTGCAGAATACTACAGCCGTTTTCTGGAAGTACGAGAAGAAGCGCTCAAGGGCGACCGCCAGGAGGCCACGCTGGCTGCCATCCGCGGCGACATCGACAACGTGCGATCGGCCTGGGAGTGGGCCGTGTCGCGCCGGGACGCGGAGGCCGTGGGCCGCGCGTTCCGCTGCCTGCACCTGGTCTACGACTTCCTTAGCTGGTATGCGGAGGGCGAGCGGCTGCTTGCCGAGGCTGTGGAGGCGCTCCGGCATGAGGATGATGCCCGTCGCCAATTACTGGTCGCCCGTCTGCAAGCGCGCCGAGCCACGTTACTCCAGCACATGGGAAAACACGAGCACGCCAGTAAGCTGGTGCAACAGTGCCTGCCCATCTTCCAGCAGCGAGCCGAAGTAGAGGATATAGCTTTCTGCACGCATCTCCGCGGCATCATCGCCAGGATTACCGGCCGCTTTAAAGAGGCCGAATCGCTGCTGCTGGAAAGCGGGGAACTGTACCGCTCTCTAGAGCGGCCATGGGAGCTGTCGCTCGTCTTGCAGCATCTGGCCGACACCGTTTATCGTCTGGGGCGGCCTGAGGAAGCGCGCGAGCGCATGTGGGAGTGTTACGTCATCCGCCAGAAGCTGGGTGAGCCGCGCAGCGTGGCGACGACGCTGGTGGGGTTGGGCGTCTACCTCGATGGCCTGGGCGAGCCGAAAGGCGCGCGCATCCTGCTACGTGGCGGCCTCAGCAAACACCGCTCGATTCCCAACAATGAATGGAATATTGCCACGGCGACGCTCAACCTGGGCGTCTTGCACATGGGAAGCGGTCAGTACGACGAGGCCCGCCGCTACTTCCAGCGCAGCCTCACAATTCACCGGCAGTTGGGAAGCCCCTGGACCATCTCCGCCGCGCTGAGCAATCTGGGCCACGTGGCGTGGCGACAGGAGAAGCTGGACGATGCGCGGTCCTATTATCGCGAGGCGCTGCAGGTGGCCATGCGCGGCAACGTCGCGCCGCTGGCCCTCGACGCCCTCGTCGGCGCGGCGCACGTGGCAGCCGAGGAAGGAGAGCCGGAGCGGGCGCTGTGCCTGCTGAATTTCGCGCTGGCGCACCCACAGACGGACCGCGCCGAAACGGCCGTGCAGGCTCAGCAGTTGCGCGAAAAGCTCCTGGATCAGGCGGCGCTTGACGCTGCGTCAGACGAGGTGCAGGCACAGGAGGACGCGACGCTGGAGAACATCAGCCGCGAAGTGCTGGCTTATCTGAAGAGAGAGTAGCGGGTCGCAAGGGAAGTCGCTATACTTTGAGTCGTCGTGCGTGCCACCAGGAGAACAAATGCATCGGATTTTATTCCGCGCTGCGACATCCTGACCGTCAATCCAGAAAACATCACACAAGGAGAGCAGGAATATGTCCACCTCACTCACCGACTTTCTTCTCGATCTTGCCCAGGATCCCCAGAAAGCAGAAGCGTTTAAGGAAAATCCTAAAGAAATGATGGCCGAAGCCGGTCTTTCAGACGAGGACCAGGAACTGTTGCTCAGCGGCGATCCGCAAGCGATTAAAGAGGCCATTGATACCGACAAGACGGCCGGCGAATTCGTGACGGTTGTCTTTATTTCGGTCGTCTTCGACTGATTCGGCGGCGCAGACGCGCACCGTTCGACCACAAGAGACATGACACGATCTGCGCCAAATAGCGGCTCCCTGGTCGTCGTGGGCAGCGGCATCAAGGTCGTGGGGCAGATGACGCTTGAGGCCAAAGCCCACGTCGAGCAGGCCGACAAAGTCCTTTACGTGGTCAGCGAGACGCTGACGGCGAAGTGGCTACATCGCCTGAACCCCAACGCCGAATCGCTGCACGTGCTGTACGGCGAGGACAAACCGCGCCGCCGCACCTACGACGAAATGGTGGCGACCATTCTGGACGAGGTACGGCGCGGGAAGCGGGTGTGCGCCGTCTTCTACGGCCATCCCGGCGTCTTCGTCAACCCCGGCCTGCGCGCGCTGGCCCAGGCGCGCGAAGAAGGCTACCGTGCCTACATGACGCCGGGCATCTCCGCCGAGGATTGCCTGTTCGTGGACCTGGAGCTGGACCCCGCGGAAGACGGTTGCCAGAGCTACGAGGCTACGGATTTCCTGGTGCGCCCCCGCCGCTACGACCCCGCTGCGCCGCTCATCCTGTGGCAGGTGGGCGTCATCGGCACCCCCACTGTGCCCGACGCGAAACCCAACCGCGACGGCCTCGCGGCCCTCGCCGAGCGACTGCTAGAACAGTACCCGCCCGACCACGAGATCATCCTATACGAAGCCGCCATCTACCCCGTCTGCGACCCCGTCATCACCCCCACGCCCCTGCAGGACCTGCCCCGCGCCTCCTTCCACCCCATCGCCACGCTGTACGTGCCGCCGCTGGGCAAGCCGGAGGTGGATGAGGTGATGATGCGGAGATTGGGGTTGGAGATTGGGGATTAGAGATTGGAGACTGGAGATTGGAGAATCAATCCGCCGCTGATAAACTGCCCGACACGGGCCAGGATGAACGCTGACAAAAAAGAAAAATCTGCGTCCATCCGCCCAGCGCCACAGCGCCATCTGCGGCTAATTCTCTAATCTCCAATCAACCAATCTCCGATCTCCCTCTTACCCCCCCGCAATCATCTGCGCGCCGCTGATCACCGCCTGTTGGGCCATTTCGAACCAGGGGCCGGGGAGCAGGCCCATGACTAGAGTAGCCAGGGCCGTGACGCCCACCGCCAGGTTGAGGGCGGGAACGGCATCCACCTCACCTTCGCCCTCGAACATGAAGGACAGGTAGACGATGCGCAGATAGAAGTAGGCGGAAATCACGCTGGTGACCACGCCGACGATGGCCAGCCACAGCAGGTTGGCGTCTACGGCGGCGCGGAAGAGGAAGAATTTGCCCGTAAAGCCGCCCGTGGGCGGGATGCCGGTCAGGGAAAGCATGAAAAAGGCCAGGGCCAGAGCTAACAGCGGGCTGCGGCGCGCCAGACCCTTGTAGTCGTCCAGCATCAGGCCGCCCTGTTCGCGGCGCTCCACGGCGATGACCACGGCAAAAGCGCCCAGATTCGTAAAGAGGTAAGCGGCCATGTAGAAGAGGCCGGCGGGCACGGCGTTGGGGCTGTCCATGGCTGCCGCCACGGCGATGAGAATGTAGCCGGCGTGGGCGATGCTGGAGTAGGCCAGCATGCGCTTCACGTTCTGCTGGGCCAGGGCCACCACGTTGCCCACGATCATGGTCAGGGCGGCGATAACGGCCACGGCCGGCACCCAGGTGTTGCCCAGGTCCGGCAGGGCGGCGATGAAGACGCGCATCATGGCCGCGAAGCCACCCACCTTGGCGCCCACAGACATGAAGGCCGTAACCGCGGTGGGCGCGCCTTCGTAGACGTCCGGCGTCCACATGTGGAAGGGCACGGCAGCGACCTTGAAACCGAATCCGACCAGAATCAGGGCCACACCGGCGGCGCCCAGCAACCCGCCGCCGCTGAGGCCTTCCAGCACCGCGGGCAGTGCCGTGGAGCCGGCCGCGCCATAAACAAGCGCGATGCCGAAGACCAGGAAGGCGGAGGAGAAGGCGCCCAGCAGGAAATACTTCATGGCCGACTCTTCAGAGTCCAGCCGCGGCCGGGCGAAGCCGGAGAGCACGTAAAGCGGAATGGACAGCAGTTCCAGGGCCAGGAAGACTAGGATGAGGTCGTTGGCCATACCCATGAGCATCATGCCGCTGATGGAAAACATCATCAGGTAGTAGAACTCGCCGCGCTGCAGATTGACCTTGTCCAGGTAGTTGATAGAAATAAGCACCGACAGCAAGCCGGTCAGCAAAAATATGCCGTTGAGGAAGATACTAAAACTGTCTACCAGGATCATGGGCGTGCCGCCCTGCGGCGTGAACACGCCCCACTCGCCGCCCCACAGGACGACGGTCTGCACAAACGCCGCGCCGTAGATGACCAGGCTCAACCAGCCGATCCACTCCTCCCGATCCTCGGGGAGCAGGAGCTCAATCAGCATCAAAATCAGCCCGCCGCCAATGAGCATGATAAGAGGCAGGATAGGTAGTAGGTCAATCGAAGGTGCTTGAAATTCCATAGTCTGTGGCCTTTATCGCTCTAAATTTCACAAGTAGTTTATCATAGATGTACGGTACGGCGTATTGGGCGCCGGCGGCGGCGAGGAGATTGGAGATTAGTTGATTGGAGATTAGGTTTCGCCACGAATTGGACGATTTATGTTCCTCTATTTAGTTCGTATGACTCGTGGCAAGAATCTCTAATCTCCAATCTCTAATCTCTAATCCCCAATCTCCTCACCCAGACTCTATTACTATGAAACGTACTCTGCCCGGCAAAGTCGGCCAGGGCATCGGACGTGGTCCAGTTTACGTTGCGTCCGTCGTTGTGTTGGGCCCAGCGGCCTTTGGGCGAGGCCACGACGCCGGGGCGCACGGCCTCGGTGACCACGGCGCGCAGGCGGCACCAGCCGCGCCCGTTCTCTACGATGACGTCGTCGCCGTCGGCGATGTTGCGCGCGGCGGCGTCGTCGGGATGTATTTCCACGAAGGGCGGGCCTTCGCGCTGCAGCAGGCTTTCCTGGTTGGCCATGCTGCTGCTGACAAAATGGTGCGCGGCGCCGGTGACCAGGGTCAGGGCCTCGTCCGGGTCGAATTTACCCGCCGCATCCGGGCTCAGACCCCCGTCGTCCTCGCGGCCCTCCCAGCCGGGCAGCGGATCGTGGCCCAGGTCGGCCAGCGTCTGCGAATAAATCTCCACTTTGCCGCTGGGCGTGGGGAATTGGCCGCCGGCGAAGGGCGGATCGGATGGGAGCTTCAGGGGAAGGGTGCCTTCTTTTTGTAGGCGGGACAGGGTAATGCCTTCCAGCGCGGGATTGGCGGCGGCTGTAGCCGACAGGACCTCCTCGATCACCTCGTCCACCTCCTGCTGCAACCAGGGTTCGTCCAGCCCCAGGCCGCGGGCCAGCAGGCGCATCACGTCCCAGTTGCTGCGCGATTCGCCCAGCGGCGGGATCGCCTGCCGGTTGTAAGTCAGGTATGTGTGCCCGTATCCTTTATGTAGGTCCGTGTGTTCCAGTTGCGAAGTGGCGGGCAGGACGATGTCGGCGTATTGCGCAGTGTCGGTCATAAATAGCTCGTGCACCACGGTAAAGAGATCCTCGCGCTGCAAGCCGCGCACGATCTTGCCCGCGCGCGGCGAGCTGGTGACGGGGTTGGCGCCAAAGACGTACAGGGCGCGAATGGGCGGATCCTGCACTTCGCCCAGCAGCGCCGCGCCCAGGCGGTTCATGTTCACCTCTCGCGCCGGCGGCGGGCAGCCGGCCCAGTGGCTGACAGCCGCGGCGTCCCACTGCACGAAACCGCTGGTGCTGTAGGAGAGGCCGCCGCCGCGCAGGCCATACTGGCCCGTCAACGCGGGCAGCATGAGCACGGCGCGCACGTTCTGCCCGCCGTTCAGGTTACGGTTGAGGCCGTCGGCGACCTTCAGCAAAGCGGGACGCGTTTCGGCGTACAGGCGAGCCAGGCGCACGATATCGCCGCGGTCCAGGCCCGTTATGCGCGCCACACGCGCCGGCGGGAAATCGCCCAGGCGCCGGCGTAGTTGGGGCCAGCCCACCGTGTGCGCCTCCAGCCAGGCCTCGTCGTGCAGCCCTTCTTGGACCAGCACGTGGGCCACGCCCAGCGCCAGCGCGCCGTCAGTGCCCGGCAGCGGCGCCAGGTGCCAGTCCGCGCCGCGGGCGCTGCGCGTGCGCCGGGGATCGATGACCACCAGGTGCGCGCCGTTGCGCTGCGCGCGCCGCAGGTGGGGCATGAAATGGGGCGCGGTGCTCACCGGGTTATGGCCCCACAGCACGACCAGCTTGCTGTGAGCGACGTCCTCATAGGGTTGGCTGTGGCGCGCGCCCAGCGTGGCTTCTACCGCCAGATTGGCCGCGGCGTCACAGATGCTGCGCCGCAGGCGGCTGGCGCCCAGCCGGTTCCAGAGCCGGGCGCTGGCGACCCCCATCTGCACCAACCCCAGCGTGCCGCTGTAGCTGTAGGGCAAAATGGCCGCCGCGCCGTGCTCTTCAATGATTTGCGACCAGCGGCGGCAAATCGTTTCAATCGCCTCCTCCCAGCTAATTCGCTGCCACTCGCCCGCCCCTTTGGCGCGAACGCGCTGCAGGGGATAGCGCAGCCGGCCCGGATGGTAGACGCGTTCCAGATAGGGCCGCACCTTGGCGCACAACCAGCCCTGCGTCACCGGATGGTCGGGGTCCGCATAGAAATCCACCGCGCGGCCATCGACGACCTCTGTGATCACGCCGCAGGTGTCGGGGCAGTCGTGGGGACAGGCGCCGACAATGGAGATTGGAGATTGGAGATTGGAGATTGGAGATTGCATGGTTAATGCGCTCGCTCTATCTCTATCTCTCGCTCTATCCTTATCTGTCAGATCTATATTCATCCGTGTCACCCCACAGTATGGTGGTGAATAATCGTCTGCTCCGGTAACAGGTGCACGAAGCTGTAGCCGGGCGGGTAGTCCTCGTCGATCCTGACCTCCGCGTCGTGGGGCCAGGCGCCCAGCTGGTAGAGGCTGCTGGCGGCGCTGGCGTAGAGGATGCCGTCGCGCACCATCTGCATCGGCCGGTGCACGTGGCCGTGGAAGACGCCGCGCAGCCGGGGGCCGGCCGTTTGCAGCAGATCGTGAAACGCCGGGCCGTTCAGCGCGAGCATATTGGCGTCCATCCACACCGCATTGAGAGGCAGAATGGGAAAGTGGGTGAAAATTGTCAGCGGCGGGCCGCCGCGCCCTATCTCCTGGCGCACCAGATCGAGCTGGCGCCGGGAAAAGCGACCGCGCGGCGCGATCTCGTCCGGACCACGGGCGTCGGTGACCAGAAAGCGGTAGCCCTGCACCTCGAAGACGTAGGAAAGCAGATCGCGGTCGGGACTCAGATGCTGGCGCGGGCCCATGGGCAGGAAGTGGTGAATCTCCGCGGCGCGGTCGTGGTTGCCCACCACATAGTACAGGGGCGCATCCAGCCGCTCGAAAACGCGGGCCGCCAGCCGGTAGGCCTGGGGATGAGGCTCGTTGACCACGTCGCCGGTGTGCACGATGAAATCAGGTTGTGCGGGCAGGGTGTTGATC